>JASHTH010000094.1 GCA_030040655.1 Acidobacteriaceae bacterium
AAGAACCCCCATTGACTGAAGAGTTGCAAAAACCGAAGCGCAATGAGGCGGACACCACCTCAAAACCTCAGACAGCCCACAAAGCGCCCGCTGCGGAGGCCGAACCGTTCCCGTTCTCCGTCACGGTTGGCCAGGTCTACGACGGCCCGCTCGATTTGCTGCTCGATCTCATCCGCAAGCAGGACATCGACATCTACGACATCCCCATCGCCCGGATCACCGGGCAGTTTCTCGCCTACGTGAACCAGCTCAAGGCCAGCGATGTAGACGTGGCCGGCGAGTTCATCTACATGGCTTCGCTGCTCATCCACATCAAGTCGAAGATGTTGCTGCCGCGCGCGCCCAGCGGGCCGGAAGAAGCCGGCGAAGATCCGCGCCGCGAACTGGTCGAAAGGCTGCTCGAGCACGAGCGCTTCAAAAACGCCGCGCAGATGCTACAGCAGAAGCAGATGCTCGAGGCCGCCAGCTGGACCAACCCCGGCGTGCGCGAGTTCAAAGAAGACGCAGCGGCCGAGCCGGAGATCGCCGCCGATACCGTCGACCTGGTGCGCATCTTTCGCGAGATGCTCGATCGCGCGCGCAATCGGCCGATTCTCGAAGTCGAGGAGGATACGGTCACCGTCGGGCAGATGATTCAGTTTCTGGCTCGCCGGCTGAGCCTTGAAGACAAGCCCATTTCGCTGCGCCGCCTGCTCAGCCATACGCGCTCGACGCGCGCGCTGGTGGCCATGTTTCTGGCGCTTCTGGAGCTGGTCCGCTTGCAGGCGGTGCTATTGCGCCAGGATCGCGCGTTCAGCGAGATCTTTATCAAGAAACACACCGGCTTCGATGCGGTGATCAACGAAGGCTTGAGCGGCGCGCGCGACGACTGGCGGTAGTATGTCTGCCAGTACAGTTATAACCTATGTTATACGTAGTCACACTGAAGGCTCGGCCCAATGGCTACAACCACCAAAATCATAGCGATTGGCAACTCCGCCGGAATCATCCTGCCGAAAGAGATTCTCGACCGGCTCAAGCTGCAAAGGGGCGACACGATCTGTCTATCCGAGACGCCGTTCGGAGAATATCTGACGCCGTACGACGATCAGTTCATGCGCAAGCTGGAATCGACTCAAAGGATCATGCGCAATTATCGTGATGCCCTGCGCAAGCTGGCTGAGTGATGCATGAGCCAATCTGGATGAGCTATGCCGACGCCCTGATTGCTCACGATCTTGAGATCGCGGCGCACGGCGGCGCGACCGGAATTCGCGACTCCGGTTTGCTCGAGTCGGCTCTCGCCCGGCCGAAGAACATCGGGGCCTATGCAAAGGCTCGCCCGGCCTTGACGACGCTTGCAGCGGCCTACGCCGTGGGGATTTCCTCGAACCGCCCATTTGTGGACGGGAACAATCGCACGGCGTTGCTGATTTCATTCGCCTTTCTCGACGTAAACGGCTACGAAATCACCGCCGGCCAGGAAGACGTCTATCTGACTTTCCTCGGCCTCGCAGCCGGCGAGGTCTTAGAAAAGCAGCTCGCCCGGTGGTTCGTGCGGAATTCTGCAAAGCACTGACCCGCCGGAATTCTTCATCTCATTGGGCCAGCCGGGAATTCACGCGCCCGCGCCGATCAGGCGTGCATCAAGGCCCACAGCACCATGCCGATGGCTGGCATCAGGAAGGCCTGGATGATGTATCCGCCGCAGAAGATCATCAGCAGGTAGCTGATCCAGATGGGAATGCGATCGTAAACCTGAACGGCGTTATAGGGAAGGATGTTGCGCAGCAGATGGCTTCCGTCCAGCGGAGGAATGGGAAGCAGGTTGAAGACCAGGAGCGAGACATTGATCAAGATCGCCAAAGCGCACAGAAGGAATAGCGGATGTGGAGTGAAACCCTCCACCGGCTGGATCGCGGCAATGAACGAGAGAAGCACGACCCGGCGCCCATTGGGAAAGAGCTCCGCGCCGGCGATAAGCACGAGAAAAGCGACCAGGGCAAGCAGCAGGTTCGAGCCCGGCCCGGCGAGCGTGACCAGGTTTTCGTCACGGCGAATCTTTTGGAAGTTCCGGCTGATCACCGGTGTCGGCTTGGCCCATCCCACCAGCATTCCGCGCAGCATGTTCAACCCGAACAAGGGCCCGAAGATGGCGATGGCCGGGAACAGCAGCGTCCCGATCGGATCGATGTGGTACATCGGATTGAGCGTGATGCGGCCCTGCAGCCGCGCCGTCTGGTCGCCCAGCCGCGACGCCATCCAGGCGTGAGCGCACTCGTGAAAGCTCAGCGAAAAAAGGAGCAGGACAAACTCAAAGATGGCGATGAGAAACGTATTTGGCTGCAACATGCTCTCCAAGTGCCGGAAAGCTCAGGGTATCATCCCTGATGCGACGGAAAGCTCCCCACCGCTTCGCCGTCGCCGACATGCGTGCCGCCCAGCACGATGGCGTGGCTGGCGATGCGCGCGTTGGCGCCGATCGTCGTCGGCAGCAGCGTCACTTTTTCGTAGTTCTCGCGACCGTGCGCATGTGACAGGATGCGTGCAAACGACCCGATCACCGCGCCCCTGCCGATGGCGATGCCGCCGCGGTCGTTTAACAGAACGCGTTGGTGAATGACCACTCCATCGTCGATGCGCAGATTGTAGCCGTAGGTCAAGTCCACGCCGTGGTAAATCCTCACGCCGTTGCCCATCTGCGCGAAGATGTGCCGCCCGAGCATGCAGCGGAAGCGGATGCCCAGCCAGTGGTTCAGCCCCACCGGCGAGCGGTCGAACATCGCCCAGAACCACAGCAGCGGCTTGCGCTCGTCGAACTTCTGCCGGTCGACATCGGAAAAGTGGCCGGCCTCCAGCGTTACGTTCTCGGGGTCGAGTGACAGGTTCAGTATGTTGCCCGGCAGTTCGCTCGTCAGCGTCAGGTTGAGCTTCCCGCCGTGCGGACGCCCCAGATAGAGCTGGTACAGCTGGTCGCGCACCACCTCTGCGCGTCGCTCCGGCGATTTGTGTCGGGTAAACTCCTCGTCGAGAAACTGCAGCCAGCGGCGATAGACCTCTTCGGCTTCGGCTGCCGGATGCGGAGCGGTCTGCGTGGGTGTGGCCATACGCTTTGGACGATACACCAAGCGGGCGAGATGCAACGGTCAAGTAGCCGGTCAGTTTCGCTCAGCCGCTAAAGCCCCGATCCGTTCTTGAGGGCAAATGACGTTCGGGCTAAAGCGCGTGTTCTTCAACTGGCCCGCAGCAGCAAGCTGATCCCTGACCCCTGATCTCTGTTACACATTCAGCTTCTGCATATACTCCGCATCCAGCCGGATCGCCTCAATGGGATCGATGTCGAACTCCTCCTGCTCGACGAAGTACTGCTTGAGCCCCGTCGCGGCGCGCAGAATGGGCCGCCAGTCGGTCTTGCCCTGGCCGAGCACCGTCGAGCGATCTTCGCCGTTCGCGCCGCGCACCATGTCCTTGATGTGCAGTAGCGGAAATCGCTCCGGCATCTTCGTCAAATAATCCAGCGGATTGTGCCCAGCCGCGATCACCCAGCCGCAGTCCATCTCGAAAACCACCAGGTTGGGATCGGTGAGGCGCAGCAGTTCGTCGTAAAAGAGCACGCCGTTCTCATGGCCGAACTCCGGCGTGTGATTGTGATAGCCGAAGGTCATCCCCGCGGCCTTCACCTTGTCGCCGATACGGTTCAATTCGCCGGCGGCCCATCGCCAGTCAGCCAGATCGAGCTCGCCTTCACTGCCATTGCGCTTCGTCGGCGAAGGGCAAACGATGTAGTCCACGCCCAGCGTCTTGTCGTACGCAATGATTTCGTCAAGATGCGGATTCAGCTCGTTCATGGCATGATGCGTGCTCACGCACCGAAGACCGGCCTCGTCCATCGCCTGGCGAAATTGCTGCGCCGTGCGGCCGAAGTATCCCGCCGCCTCTACGACCGTGTATCCCGACGCCCTCACCTTCTTCAGCGTTCCTTCGAGATCTTTCGGCAGCAAATCGCGCACCGTGTAAAGCTGCAACCCGACCGGCATGTTCAGCGGCGCAGCACACATGCGTCCGCCCGTTGCTGCTGCGGCCATCGCCGCGCCCGATAGCCTCAAAAACTTTCTCCGCGAGGAACGGATCATCGACTCTCCTGATTGGCTCTGTTTTTTTAGGAACCGCTGGATTCGCGTGCGCCCGGGAATTTCATGGCGGAGTCATTCTCTCGCCCCACACCCTCCCATGTCCAGAAAACGAGCCAGAGATGGAATCAGGAATTCGCGCTATTCTTCCCGCAGGGTCTGCATGGGCTCGACCGCGGCGGCGCGCTGCGCAGGAATCAGGCTGGCGGCGAGCGCAACCACGGCCATCGCGCCGGCGGCAAAAGCGAGAGTGAGCGGATCATTTGCTTTGAGCCCGAAGAGCATCGACTGCACCGTGCGCCCGCTCACGATCACGAGAATCGCTCCCGCAGTCAGGCCGCTACCCAGCAAAACCGCCGCTTCACGCAGCACCATGCCCATCACTCTCGACCGGGTTGCGCCCAGCGCCATGCGAATGCCGATCTCCGTTCTCCTCCGCGCCACTGAATACGCCATGATCCCGTAGAGCCCGATCATGGCCAGTAGCGCCGCGAGCGCGCCATAGAAGCCCGAGAGCGCCGCCATGAGCCGCTCGCGTCCCAGCCCTTCGCGAATCGAAATGCGCAGTACGCTGAAGTTCAGCACGATCTCAGAGCTGTTGTGAGCCGCTACGTTTTTGAGCGCCGCGATCAGCGAACCGGGATTCTGGCTCGAACGCACGACCATGGTCGAGTCGAGATCGGGCGACGGATCCTGGCTTGCGGGCAGGTAAGCGATCGGCCGGTCGTCTTCGCGTAGAGCCCCGTATTTCGTGTTTTCCACCATGCCGACGATGCGGTACAGTTTGTCCGGCTGGCCTGCATCCTGGCGGATACCAAAGTTTGCGCCCACCGCATTCGCGCCGGCAAAGAATTTCTGCGCGAATCTGCGGTTCACGATCGCTACCAGCGGCGCATTTACGGTATCGTTGGCGCTGAAATCGCGCCCGGCGATCATGGGTGTGCGGAGCGTCCGAAAATAACCCTCGCTCACGCGATTGAACATGGACAATACCCTTTGCGTCGAAGTGCCGAGAAAGTCGAGGAACTCATTCCAACCGTTGCCGCTCAGCGGCACAATCGACGCGGCCGCGGCTGCT
>JASHTH010000709.1 GCA_030040655.1 Acidobacteriaceae bacterium
TGGGAGATCCGCAGAGGATGGGTGGCGAGTTGCACGCGGCCGACGCGCTGCTGGCCAAGAAACAGTGCACATCGCAGGAGCTGCTCGAGCGCATCAAGACGATGTGCACGCGCAAGCGCGGCCCGCGCAAAGGCTCGCAGCGCCTTGCACCGATGGTCGAGGAAGAGCTGGCTGCGGCGTCGTGAAGGCAGGGACAAAGGGAACAAGGGAACGAGATACGGGGACCAGGCGCCGAGAAATCGCGGCGGCGACGCAACCCAAGGACAGTCGACGGTAGCGCAATCGTCCGTTGACTTCTTGTTCTATTGGTCCCTTGGTCCCTTGATCCCAGCGCTAGGCGCCGCGCGCGCGTTCGATGGCCCGAATCACCGCCTGCGCCTTGTTCATCGACTCGCGGTATTCGAGCTCCGGAACGGAGTCGGCAACGATCCCTCCGCCGGCCTGGATGTGTCCCTTGCCGCTGGTGACCAGCAGCGAGCGGATCGCGATGCAGGAGTCCAGGTTTCCCGAAAAGTCGGCATAGAGCACCGCGCCTCCGTAGTTTCCGCGCCTCGCCGGCTCCAGCTCTTCGATGATCTCCATCGCCCGCACCTTGGGAGCGCCGGAGAGCGTGCCCGCAGGGAAGCAGGCGCGCAGCGCGTCGACCGCCGTCAGCTCCGGCCGCAGCCGGCCTTCAATACTGCTGACAAGGTGCATCACGTGCGAATAGCGTTCCACAAACATCAGCCGGTCGACCTTAACTGACCCGTATTCGCTTACCCGTCCCACGTCGTTGCGGCCCAGGTCCACCAGCATCACATGTTCGGCGCGCTCTTTCTCATCGTTTACCATCTCGTCGGCCAGCGCCTGGTCTTCTTTCTCCGTCACGCCGCGCGGCCGCGTGCCGGCGATGGGCCGGTACTCCACTCGATTCCGGTTCACCCGAACCAACAGCTCCGGCGAAGAGCCGATCAGTTCGATCGTTCCTGCCGGCCTGTGCGCCGTTGACGCGCGTTTCGACGCCAGGCGCGGCGCCCCGAGCGCCGACTCTGGAGCGAAACGAAGGAAATACATGTACGGGCTGGGATTCACCGTGCGCAGGGCGCGATAGACCTGAAAGGCGTCGGCCCCCGGCTCGACGTCGAACCGTTGCGAGATGACCACCTGGAAGGCATCGCCCGCCGCAATGTACTCCTTGGTGCGCTCAACGGCGCGAAGGTAGTCGCGCTTGCGCGTTCGATGCGCGATCTTGAGCTTGCCTTGCGCGCGCGGCGATCTCATCTTCGGCAGCGGCTGCTCCAGCCGCCGTTCCAGCTTGGCCAGCCGCTTCGCCGCTTTGTCATACGCCGCATCGGGACGCTCCCGTGTTACGTCGGCCGTCACCACCAGCCAGATCTCCTTGCGCACATGGTCGAAGGCCAGCACCTCGTCGAAGAACAGCAGGCACGCGTCGGGAACCTTCAACTCGTCGGCGGCAGTCGCTGGAAGGCGTTCGATCTGGCGCACCGCATCGTAGGCGAAGTATCCAACCGCACCGGCGGTGAACGGCGGCAGGCCTTTCAGCCGCGCCGGCTTGTGCCCGCCCAGTGCATCGCGCAGCACGGCGAAAACATCGCCCTCCATGCGCGTGGTTCGCCTGCCCGGAGCGCCGGGTCGGCCTTCGCTGATCTCGATCTCGCGCCCTCGCGCCACGATGCGCCTGTACGGCGAGACGCCGATAAACGTGTAACGGCCCACCTGCTCGCCGCCCTCGACGGACTCGAGCAGACAGCACTCCGGCTCCGCCCACGCTGCGCGCAAAAACGCCGACACCGGCGTCTCCAGATCGGCAACCAGCGTGCGGCAGACCGGGACGAGCGTGTGTTCCCTCGCCAGCGCGAGGAACTCCTTGCGGCCGGGCTGGATAAGTTCGGCTGCGGCTTTCATGAGACCCAGTGTACCCTTCGGCCCGCTGAAGCTTTGATCGGCGAACACCGAAATGGATTCCCGTTCGCTTGCCGCTCATCAAAAAGGGGCCGCTTGTCACATTCCTGTTGTTTTCCTAAAGAAAGGCGTGACATCTTTTCCTGTTGGAAACCAAAAGAACGCTCGCGGGATTCCGAACTTCCGGAGGTAAGAAAGATGCCGAAGCGAATCTGCACGCTCCTCATCGTCGCGATCGTCGCGCTGGCCATGGCGCAATCAGTGGCGCAGGCACCGGCGAGATTCGATTCCGGGCTGCAGATCGAAGTCCGGGACGTTTCCGTTCTGCCCCACCTCGGCGCCCGGTACAAGACCATGGAAGCGATTGCCAACGTCGAGTACCAGCGCTGGCAGATGGATGTGGGGAGCATGATTGCGCAACAGGTGGTCAAATCGCCGCTCCGGCACGGCAGCAAATGGATTGAGCTTCTGGTCATGGCCAGGAACACCGGCGAGAAGGACGAGAAACTGCGTTTTGCCGCCCCACGCTTGCAATTGCCGTCAGGCGACGAAGTGCGTCCCTGGGAGTTCATCGTTTCGGGCATGGGCGATTATGGCTCGATCGCCAGGGCATTGCAGCTCTCCGAAGGCCCGCAAACCACGGTCGTGCACCTGGTTTTCTCCGGTAACCTTTCCTGCAATCTCGAAATCATGCAGCAGACCTGGATGATCCTGATCTTTGCGGTTCACGAGTCCGCACAGGGAGGCACATTTTCCATGAGCGGATATCCGCCCGTCTCCATCGCGATTCCGGAAACCAACTGAGTTCCTGTTGCGTTCTCAAAGGAAATGTGGGAAGAAAGGCCGCCGAATGCGCATCCATCGGCCCTTCGTCACATGTTGATTGTTGGCCGGCTGCTTTCCTGCTACATTGGCGGGCATGATCTTCCCACGCCTGAGATTCCTTGACCGTAATGGAAACCCGATCGCCGCAATCGGCATCGCGCTCGCCTCGTTCTTTGCGGGATCGGCAGTCACGTCGCACTGGATGCGCGGCACGGAAGTGAGAGCCGAGAGCAACCGGGTCTTTGAATTGCGCGTCTACCACACCGTGCCGGGAAAAGTGCCTGCGCTGGAGTCTCAATTCCGCGAGAAGATCATGCCGCTCTTCGCCCGGCACAACCTTACACCCATCGGCTTCTGGGTGCCCGAGGACGCGCCCGCCTCGGACAATACTTTCATCTACATCCTGGCTCACCCCAGCCGCGAGGAAGCGAAGAAGAACTGGGAGGCGTTTCGCGCCGACCCCGGCTTTGCCGAAATCCTGAAATCGGAGCAGGCGGAAAAGCACGTCAACAGCATCGACTCGACCTACATGTTGCCCACGGATTTCTCGCCCACGAAGTAGCGCGGGAAGCTCATCAAAATCGCTTCTTACGTTCTCTCAATCGGGGCTGCCCCACCCTATTCGCTCGGTTTTGGCGAAAGGGTGGGATCGCAGATTCAACCCTGGCGAACAAGCTTCTATTCTCGATTTCTCTCGCAGGCTTCTGCGGTCCGCAATTGTTTTTCCCCAACCTCCTAGATCCGGTGCGCGGGACCGATCACGCGCCACACAATCGAAAACCAGCACAAAACCAGGCACGACAAGCCCACCAGCGAAAACTTGATTCTCGTGATGTGGCGGATCGCCTCGCGCTGCCAAATGCGGATGCCTGCCGCCACGGCGAAGATGCTGAAGAAGATCGCGATGGCCGTGGCCCAGTTCATCAGCACGAACCATTTGAACCAGGACGGCGTGGGCGGTATCAGATCGTCGCCCTGGACGATGAAGAAAATCAGGATCGTGCCCAATAGGATGACCCAGCAAAATGCGGCGATGCGCGGGCCCAGCGTGAGCCGGATCGTCCCCGGCTGCGGCTCGAGCTTTTGACGGCGGCGCAGAAAGATGCGTCGGCCCAGGCGTATCAACGTCGCGAGCACAACGAGCGCGAGAATGCCCAGGCTCGATCCCGCGGTCCAGCCCACAAACCGGCTGTCTGCATACCAGGGCACGCGTTCCAGTTCCACGCCCGGAAAGTCGAAGGCGATGCGCACCACGCGGCCGCTTCCGTCGCGAATGCCGAACAATCTCTCCTGCCCGTCCTCATTCTGCCAAAGATCTATTCCGATCGGCTTCCACTTGATTGGATGCCCGCGCAGATCCTTGACCTCGCCTAGGTGCAGCACGCCGTCCTTGTCCACTCGCGCGCGAGCCTGGCCGAAGGCGGTCATGAGCCGAAGCTTGGTCGAGTCCGCCCGGCGCGTGGTCTGATAGCTGCCCTCGATCGCCTTGAGTTGTTTGGCCGGCGTCTTCAGGAACTCAACCTTGGGCGCGCCGGGGAAGTAGCGATCGGAGAAGAAGCGAAGGATCTCCGGCCGCGGCTCGCTTCCTCCGCCGGCCGAGTTGTAGGAGACAAAGAGCACGATCTTCTGCGTCGGCTCGACAAAGAACAGGCTGTGGAACGCAATCAGGTCGCCTTCGTGGCCGATCCAGCGCAGCCCGTTGCGCCAGTCCTGGTAAAAGCCCATGCAGATCGGCGGCAACTGATCGCTGGCGCGGAACTGCGGCATCCACATCATGGCCAGCGTCCCGGGCTTGAGGATGCGTTTGCCGTCGAGTTCGCCCCCGTTCAGCAGCGCCTGGCCGAAGCGGCCCATGTCGGCTGCCGTCGACGACAACCCGCCTGCACCAACTGGATTGAGCATTTCAAAGCCGACGGCGGGCTTGAGCGTACTGGAACGATATCCCTCGGAGACGAACCCGGCGAGCGATTTCTGGATCGGCTGGTAGAACGACGAGTGCACCATGCCCAGCGGAGCAAAGATGTGGTCCTGCACATACTGCTCGAACGGCTCGCCGCTCACGCGCTGCACGATGTAGCTCGCCAATCCCACGCCGTAATTCGAATAAGCCGGAATGACGCCCGGCGGAAACAGTCGCTTTGGCTGATTGTCGATCAGGTCGTCTCGCAGCGTCGGCTGCTTCTTCGGGTCGAGCACGATGATGTCGTCGAGAACCTCTTCAAAGCCACCGGTATGCGTCATCAGGTTGCGCAGCGTGACGGGCTTGTGGTAAGCGGGCTTGATCGGGAAATCGAGGTAGCGGTTCACGTCGGTGTCGAGATCGAGCTTGCCCTGCTCCTGGAGTTGCATTACCGAGACCCACGTAAAGAGCTTCGAGATCGAGGCCAGCCGGAAGATGGTGGAGTCGGGATCGACCGCTTTCTTCGCTGCCAAGTCGGCAAATCCGTAGCCTTTCTTGAGCAGTACGCTGCCGTTCTGCATGACGAGAACTGATGCGCCGGCGATGTCGCTGCGCTCCATTTGCAGCGGAAAGATGCCGTCAAAAAACGACTCCAGATCGGCCTTTTCCAGTGGATGGGCTTCCGGTGGAACGCTAAGCGCAGCCTTGGCTTCGGCGGGCTGCGCGGCGGGCGTTGTCGTCGGCTGTTGCGGCGTCTTTTGCGGCGCCTGCGCCCCGCCGGCTGAAAGAAGCACAAATCCTGCATTCAGTAGAGCAATCCGGAAACCTTGCATTCCGTAACTCCTGGAATTCGAACCGCAAAATGGAACCAGTCTCTATGAAGCGCGCGGTTTTGACAACCGTCCAGGCCGCATCGGGAAAGTTGCCTGCCGGGGATCTGTTCTCCCGACTCGAAAAACAGGTTGCCCAATCCGTTACTCGTGGTTCGATCAAGCCTGTTCGCCGGCTTGACTATGCCGATAGAGGAAGCCTAGACTCACTGGGGTTTGGGCTCGTCCGGCCCATCCTGATGGCCCAAACGGCCGGCCGGAAACCAGGTATGTCGATTCGGCGGCGAGCGCGTTCCGGGTGACCGGTGGAAGATCCGTGGCGTCTACCTCTTGTGGGGGACCGTTCCGAGCTCAACGGGCGCGGCGGCTGAAGACTTAGGAGACCATATGGCGACTGTTAGCCTCGAGCAGGAAATCAACCCTTGGGAAGCCCAGGCGGCTCGATTCGATTTTGCTGCACGCAAGCTGAACCTGGACGAAGGCCTTTGGAAAGTTCTTCGTTCTCCCTCGCGCGAGATCATCGTGCATTTTCCCGTCGGCATGGATGACGGCCGGATCGAGATGTTTACCGGCTTCCGCGTGCAACACTCCATCGCGCGCGGCCCGGCCAAGGGCGGCATTCGCTATTCGCCCGACGTCACGCTGGACGAGGTTCGCGCCCTGGCCAGTTGGATGACCTGGAAGTGCGCCGTCGTCAACATTCCCTTCGGCGGAGCCAAGGGCGGCGTAATCTGCGACCCGAAGAAGATGAGCCGCGGCGAGCTGGAACGCATGACCCGCCGCTACACCGCGGAGATGATCGAGTTTCTCGGCCCGGAAAAGGACGTCCCTGCCCCCGACGTGAACACCAACGAACAGACCATGGCGTGGATGTTGGACACCTACTCCATGCACATGCGCCAGACCGTCACCAGCGTGGTTACCGGCAAACCGCTCAACATCGGCGGCTCGCGCGGACGCCGCGAAGCAACGGGCCGCGGCATCGCCACCATCTGCGACGAAGCCCTCCGCTACCTCAACATCCAGCGCGACGGCTGCCG
>JASHTH010000710.1 GCA_030040655.1 Acidobacteriaceae bacterium
CGATGTCGCAAACCCTCCAGCCCTTGACCGTCATTGCATCGGCGATCAGCGAGCGGTGGCATCGCCAAGGGACGGCCTCCACGCACAGGATGGCCGTGCGCCGCGCCCGGGCGATGCGGCTCAGCTCCTCCAGCCCCTCGGCGAACTCAGGCGTGGCCATGTAGTCGGCATAGCCGCGGAACGATGCGTTGCGCCAGCCCGTATTGATCGAGTCCTTGCGCGAGTGGCGCAGGCCGCCGAGCCTGGCGATGTGCGTGTAGCGAATGCCGGCCCGCCGCAGCGATTCCGAGAGAACATCGGCGTTGAACTGCGGGCAGTGCCGCGACTTCGGAATCGACCGGACATCGGCGATCTCTTCGATCTTGTGAGCCTTCAGAAGGCTGATGAATTCCTCGCTGCAATGCGTGGAGTGGCCGATGGTGAAAAAAGTGCGGATCGCCAACATTTCATCCTAAATCTCTGACCGCGTGAATTCGTATCCCGGCATGCCTGTTTCCCAGGCCTCAAAATCGAGACCCGGGGCACTCCCAAGCATGGTGCAGAATCAAGCGGTCAGAAGCCTAGTGCCGAAACGACGGTGCGTGAGTGAATCCGGTGAACGCCGTCACATCGAACCGGAAATCCGCGGAGTAGAATCTCGTTCGGATGTGGATAGCCCTGCGATCTGCGGTCAATAACCGCGTCCGCGCTTGGAGTTTTGAGAGGCAGCATGCGCAACAAGCTGATGGTGATTTTGTTCGGGTTCTTTACTGCCATTCCCGCATTCGCAAAAGCCCATGACGTTTATCAGGTTTCGTGCAACACTCTCTGGAGTGCCATCGAGACTGTGCTGGAGAATCCAGCAGACTATCGCGTATTGACAATGAACGATGCCGAGCAGAAGGCATCTTTCTTTGTCGTCGGCGAACTGACCACGTATACGGACACCGTTGCGGTCACCGAGAGCGGCGACGGCTGCGCGATGAACCTGAAGATCTCGCAAGTGGGCGGAGACAATTCAGACGAGCGCGGATTCCGGAAACGGCTCGGAAAGTCATTGGCCAAGTTGCAGGCCGGCCAGCCGGCCAAACCTACGCAGGCGCCCGGGCACGAATAACGACGACAAGCGGTTGACGGCTCAGGACGCAGGCAATGCGCTGCGCAGATCGGTGTGGACGAAATCGTCGCCCTTGAAAAGGATGGGTTCACGCTTGGCGCGGGCCAGCGCATAACTAAAACAGTCTCCGAAGTTCAAATTGGCCGCATGCCCGCTGGCGCGGCCGTAGTCGCGATAAGCCTGGCGGGCGATGCGAGCCTGTTCGGCAGTGACGGGCTCGATCTGAATGTTGAATCGCTCGATAATCTCATCGACCTCGCGGCTGAGTGCCGGAGATTTTCGACGATCCATCACAATCGACAATTCGACATAGGTGGCCGCGGAGATTCGCAGACTGTCGGCCCGGTCCAGGATCTCCGCAAAAGGCACGCGTTCCGGCTCTAACTTGAGAATTGCGACCAGCGCCGAAGTGTCAACAATCATAGGGGTAGACCCGTCTCCTTATCGAACAGCAGGTCCCCGATCTTGTCAGACGGAGGCAGGTCATTGAGCAGAGGCGCGGTCTGCTCGGATAGCCGCAGCAGCCACTCCAGACGGCCTTCCTTCTTCTCCTCTCGTTGCTGCCGCTCCAGGCGTTCTTTGAGAGCAACCGTGACGGCTGCCGTGACAGTCTCGCCGTTGCGACGGGCCAGCTCGCGCGCCAGGCGCTCGGTCTCGGGATTCTTAATATTCATTGCCACGAATTTCTACCTTTCTACCCTTCATATCTACCATTCTACCATCAGCCCGTCTTCGATTCACGAGGGCCGTCCAAGCCATCCTGAATCCGGCTACGCCCATACCCTAATCTAGAGATATGAACGAGATGAGCGCCAACACCGCAGAAGAAACTTTTTTTGACCTTCTGGTCGTCGGCGCCGGCCCCACGGGTCTGGCCTGCGCCATCGAGGCACAAAAGGCCGGTTTTCGCGTGGTGCTCGTAGACAAGGGCTGCGTGTGCAACTCGCTCTTCCACTATCCCTCGCACATGACCTTCTTCACCACGCCGGAGTTGCTGGAGATCGGCGATATTCCCTTTCCCAGCCCCAATCCCAAGCCTTCGCGGAACGAGGCGCTCCAGTACTACCGGCTCGTGGCGGCACACTACAGGCTCGATGTCCGCCAGTATCGTCGGGTCACGCGCGTCACCGGCGCCGACGGCCGTTTCACCGTGCATCTTGAAGACCGCTTCGGGCGGTCCGGCGAGTTGCGCGCCCGCAAGCTGGCTATCGCGACGGGCTACTATGACTTGCCGAACTACCTCAACATTCCCGGCGAGAGCCTGTCGAAGGTGATGCACTATTACGTCGATCCGCACCCGTTCTACGACATGGATGTGGTGGTGATCGGCTGCAAGAACTCGGCGGCGATCGCGGCGCTCGAACTGTGGCGAAACGGCGCGCGCGTCACCCTGGTGCACCGCGGCTGCGAGGTGCACCGGCACGTGAAGTACTGGATCAAGCCGGACCTCGAAAACCGCATTAAGAATGGCGAGATCAAGGCCTGCTTCAACTCGCGCGTGGCTGAGATCACGCCCGATGCGGTGGCAATCGAAACGCCCGAAGGTCGAATCAGCCTTAAAAACGACTTCGTCTTTGCCATGACCGGCTATCATCCGGACTTCACCTTCCTGCAAAGCCTCGGTGTGCGCTTCGAGGGTCCCGACAAGCGGCCGGTCTGCGATCCGAAGACCCTGGAAAGTAATGTGCCCGGCATCTATCTGGCCGGCGTGATCGTGGCCGGTTCGCGCACCAACGAAATCTTTATCGAAAACGGGCGTTTTCACGGCCGCCAGATCGCCGCCGCGCTCTCGGCAAAGTCGATTCCGTCGAGCCTGGCAGCAAATCCGGCACCATAAACCATCCATGCAACATGGCGGGCCAAAGGTTGACCGTGCGCTGATGGCCAAGATCCATTCGTCTGCGGGTGCTCGCCGGCCTGGTGCATGTTCAGCTGAGCGGCGAGCAATGGCCGTGCGCCGGGAATGGTTTTCGAGATTTTTTTGCCCGGCGACCCGAAGTTGTTTTCGCCGGGAATCAGATTCGCCGAGGCATTGGCGAAAGTGGTCGAAGAGAAAATGACATGATCGGCGCTTTGCGCCCTTGAATGGACCTATTCCTTTTGCGGATGCTTTGCCCGCCTCGCTGCCGCCCAGCCCTCTTTCGTCATTTGCCTGGCGCGGCCCACCGCAAGGGCGTTGGCCGGCACGTCTTTGGTGATGCATGAGCCGGCGCCGATATACGTCCCGTCTCCCACGGTCAAGGGCGCCACCAGCGTCGAGTCACTGCCCACGAACGCTCCGGCGCCGATGCGCGTCAGGTGCTTCTTCACGCCGTCGTAGTTGCAAGTGATCACGCCCGCGCCGATATTGGCCGCCGCGCCGATTTCGGCATCGCCCAGATAAGCCAGGTGGCCGGCCTTTACTCCCATGCCCAGCTTCGACTTTTTCACTTCGACAAAATTGCCGATGTGCACTTTCTCGCCGATCTCGCAGCCCGGCCGGAGGCGCGCGAAGGGGCCGATGTCCGCGCCGTCGGCAATCGTGCTATCGGCCAGCACGCAGCTTTGGCGCACGATCACGCCGTTGCCCAGCGTGCAGTTCTCGATCACGGTGTACGAGCGGATGCGGCAGTCCGGTCCGACGCGCGTGTGCCCCAGCAGTTGCACAAACGGCTCGATCACCGTATCCGGGCCGACTTCGACATCGCTGTCGATCACACAAGTCTCCGGCCGGAAGATCGTAACGCCGGAGTCCATCAGGCGACGCGCCGTGGCCGAGCGAAGGCTGGCGTCGAGAGCGACCATCTCGGCAATCGTATTCGCGCCCAGCAATTCCGAGGCATCCTCTGTCTTGAAGGCCACTACGCGCTCGCCGGCGGCGCCGAGCATCCTAGCCATGTCGGTGAGATACAGCTCGGCGTGCGGATTGTCGGGGGAAAGCTCGCCCAAGTGCTTGAGCAGCGGCGCGGTCTTAAAAGCATACATGCCCATGTTCACTTCGCGGATCGCTTGCTGCCAGGGAGCGAGCATCTTCTGCTCGACGATCGCCGTGACCTCGGGCGAATCGGGCGTCCTACGCACGATGCGGCCGTAACCTGTCGGCTCATCCGGCTCGGCAGAAGTCAGGGTCATGGCCGCGTCGTGCGACTGGTGAAATTGCCACAGCTTTTCGATAGTCTCCGGCTTGACCAGCGGCGCATCGCCGGAGAGCACCATGACATTCTCATAGCCGGCGATCGCGTCTTTCGCGGCTTCCACCGCGTGGCCGGTGCCCCGCTGCTCGGCCTGCTCGACGAAATGAACGCCCGAATCCACGACGGCGCTGCGCACTCGCCCCGCCTGGTGACCCACCACGGCGTAGATGTCGGCAGGCGCAGCAACCTTACTCGCCGCTTCAATCACATGCGCCAGCAGCGGCTTTCCGCCGATCTCGTGCAACACTTTGGCGCGCCGCGACTTGAGCCGCGTGCCTTTGCCCGCGGCCAGGATCGCGATGGCGAGCTTCGATCCATGATGCAAATTGCGCGCAGCACCGCGTTGTCGTTCTATGCTCACTGCTTCTGCTCCGCCGCGCCTGGTTGCCCCCCGGCGGGTCCCGGCTGCGGAATGGTGATGTCGATGTGATGCACCTCGCCCATATTCAGCTCGGTGAGCGGCGGCTTGATCTCCGCCGGGTTGCCCACCACCAGAACGGCCAGCTCGTCGGGATGAATGTACTTCTTCACCACTGCATTCACATCGGACGCGGTGACTTTTTCGAGCGCGTCCTTGTACGTCTCAAGGTAATCGGCCGGATAACCGTAGAACTCGAGCCTCTCGCGCTCGCTTAACACTTTCTCGCGCGTGTCGTAGCGAAAGAGGAACGAGTTAAGTATGCCGTCTTTGGCACGAGCCACCTCGGCATCCGTCACCGGCTTTGCGATCAGGCCCGAAATCTCGCCCATGGTGGCCTTGGTCGCCTCCACGGTGCTCGCGCTTTTGGTCAGCACGGCCACGCGAAACGTCGCCGGATGGTCGTAGTCGAATCCATAGCCACCGCCGACGGCATAGGCCAGGCCCAGCTCGGTGCGCACCTTTTGAAAGAGCCGGCTGGCAAATCCGCCGCCGAGGATCTCGTTCATCACCGAGAGAGCAGGAACATCGGGATTGCGCCGATCCGTGCCCAGGCCCACGATCTCAACGTGGGATTGGTTCACGTCGTCCTTCTCAATGAAGGAAAGGCTGCGCGCCGGGTTATGGAAGGTCTCATGCCGCACGGGCGTGGGCTCGGCCGGCGGCAAGTTCTCAAAGGCCGCGCGCAGCTTGGCTTCCATCGCAGCCGGATCGAAGTCGCCGCTAACGCCGACGATCAGCTTTCCGCGCAAAGTGCGGTCGTGCCACGCCTCGAGATCGGCGACCGTCACCCTGGCGATCGTGCTGAGCTCCGGCTGCCGCGTGTAAGGGCTGTCGGCTCCGTACACCAGCTTCGCCGCCTCGCGCTCGGCGACTTCACCTTCGTCGTCGTTGCGGCGAACGATGCCCGTGGCTTCCTGCTCCTGGGCCAGGCGCAGCTTTTGCTCGCTGAACTTGGGATGGAAAAGCAGATCCATAGCCAGCGCGAAGACCTGGCCGGAATCGGCCTTCAGCGAGTCCCACGAGAGCGCGGTCGAGTCCTCGTCACCTGCGGTCTCTATGTGCGCGGCCTTGGCCTCGAGCAGGTCGTCCATCGCGTCGCCGTCCATTTTTTCGGTTCCGCTGGTGCGCCAGGCCATCGAGTAGAGATCGACGAGGCCGGTTTTCGCGGGATCCTCGTCGCGCGCTCCGCCGGGAATGAGCACCGATCCGTAAATGAACGGCAGCTCGTGATCCTCCTGCAAAAAGAGCACGATCCCGTTTTTGAGCTCGATGCGCGTCGGCTGGTGCGGTTTGAACTCGTGAAGCGGCGGGATGGGAATCTTCTCCCATGGCTGGTTCTGCTGACTGAGAGCGCAAACGGGTGCGAGCGCTAAAGTGCACAGGACGGACACCAGGGCGAAACGTTTGAATTTCGCAGGGGCTAAAGCCCCCGACTGAGATGGGCGCGTTCCTGCACGACTGAAGTCGTGCCCTGACTCATGTTCTACCTCGGATACATCAGGGGCTAAAACCCCGATCGGAATTGCCCGCTGAGCGGCACGGCTGAAGCCGTGCCCTTTCAAAACACCGAGGCGCATCGAATTCAAAACAGCGCGCGGCGAAGATTGCAACTCCAGAAGCCTTGTCATTGCGCGCCTCCCTCTTTCGGCGCGTTGGCAACGTCGGCTTTGGTCTCGATCCACGCCTCGGTGCGATTGGTGGGCACAAACACTTGGTTGGCCACGCGGCGGATGTCGGCCTTGGTCACCTTGTCCACCTTATCGAGCTGCAGGAAGAGCTCGCGCCAATCGCCGTAGCGCGTCTGGTACTCGGCTAGCTGGTTGGCCAAGCCCTGGTTGTCGGCCAGTCCGCGCAGCAGGTCGGCGCGCGTGCGCGTCTTGTACATGGCGAGCTCTTCGTCGGTCACGTCGGCGGTCTTCAGCTTGTCGATCTCCTTGTGAATGGCATCGGCCATCTCTTTGGGCGTGTGGCCCGGCAGCGGAATGGCGTAAAAGACGAACAGCCCGGCATACTTGTCGCCGGGATAGGGGCTGGCGCTCTCCACGTCGGCGGCGATTTGCTGGTCGCGCACCATGCTGCGATACAGCCGCGAAACGCGCCCGTTGGAGAGAATGTCCTGAATGGCGTCGTAGACGAAGTTGTCGGGATCGCGATAGTCGGGCCGGTGGTAGCCCTCCACGTAGATGGGCTGCGAGTTGTCGGGAATCGCCACCGTCTTTTCGGCAAACTGCTTCGGCTCGACCGTCGTCATATCCTCCGGCTTGGGGCCGCCGGGAATCTTGCCGAAATACTTTTCCAGCATGGGCAGATCGCGCTGCGCATTCACGTCACCCACAATCGCGACAACGATGTCCGAGCCCACGTAGTACTTCTTGTGGAACGCCATGGCCTCGGTCGCCGTGATCTGGCCCACCTCGCTCGGCCAGCCAATGCTGCTGCGCCCATAGTTGTGCGCGACATAAGCGGTGGCGAGAAACTGCTCGAAGAGCCGTCCCTGCGGATTCGAGTCGGTGCGCATTCGCCGCTCCTCCACCACCACGTTGCGTTCCTTGTAGAACTCGCGTGGGACGACGTCGGCGAGCCGCCCGCTCTCCAGCCACGCCCACAGCTCCAGGCGATTCTCCGGCATCGACCAGAAATAGACCGTCTCGTCGAGCGCAGTGAACGCATTCAGCCCGTTCGCGCCGTTGCGCTCGGCCACTTCGGTGAACTGGTTTGGGATCACATATTGCTCCGCGTTGGCCTGCGCCTGCTGGAACGCCTTCTCGAGCTCGGCGAGCTTTTGCGGGTCGCGCCCCACGCGCTTCAGATACTCGGCCTCGTAGGCGTTGTCGGCCTCCTCCACTTTTTCAAGCGCCACTTTCTCGTCAGGCCAGTCCTTGGTCCCGATTTCCGTGGTGCCTTTGAAGGCCAGGTGCTCGAACATGTGCGCCAGCCCGCTTTCGCCGGAGGGGTCGTTGACGTCGCCCGCGTCGATGAAGGTGGAGTAGCTGAAGACCGGAGCCTCCGGCCGCTCGCACAAGATCAGCGTCACTCCGTTGGGCAGCACCTTGGTGGTGATGCGCTTCTCGAAGCTCTGCAAGTCCTGGCCTCGTGCGCCGAAAACGGCCAATGTGGCCGCAGCCAGCAGAATCGGCGCGGCGCGCAATCGTGTGTCCATGAAATCTCCAATTCTCTGCTACAAGACGTGAGCCAATTCGCTGCTCCGCCCATTAACAAGCTATTTGGCGTGTGCGAGGCGAGTCAAACCAGCGTGCCGCAGAACTGCAAGCGAAAAGGAGCCCGCCGATCAAGGCGTCTTCTCGCGTGACGTTACGAACCGCAGCCTAATTCATCGCGTATCTTTCTCGGAGTGAGGAAAGTCATGCGCAAATGGGCCTTCCGCGGCTTGACCGCGCCTGTAGTACTGTTCGTGCTTTTCGGCGCCTTCGTCTGGGTGATGGAGGTTTATCCGCGGCGCGTGGCTCATCCTGCGCTCAAGCTGGCCGAAGGCACGCTGGCTATCGAACACGCTCGCATCTACGTCTCGCCCACCGATCCTCCCATCGACGACGGCTCCATCCTCATCCGCAACGGGCTGATCGTCGCCGTTGGTAAGCAAATCGACATTCCTCCCGGGGCACCGCAACTCCCTTGCAGCGGCTGCGTAGTCACCGCCGGCTTCTGGAACGCGCATGTCCACTTCAGCGAGCCCAAGTGGGCCGGCGCGGAGTTTAAATCCGCGGCCACGCTCAATGCGCAGCTCGTGGATATGTTCCTGCGCCGCGGCTTTGCCACGATCGTCGATCTGGGCTCGAATCCCGCCGATACGCTTGCGATTCGACGCCGCGTCGAGTCCACCGAATTGAACGGGCCGTTCATCTATACATCCGGCCCACCGCTCTATCCGCCGCATGGGATCCCTTTCTACCTGCACGACACCACGCCGGCTTGGATTCGCGCCCTGATGCTGCAGCCCGCTACGCCGGCCGCGGCGCAAGACGATGTGCGCCGCAACCTTGCCGCCGGCTCCGACGTAATCAAACTCTTCACCGGGTCGTGGGTGGCGCACGGCCGCGTGCTGCCTATGCCGCTTGCCATTGCCAAATCCGCCGTGGAGACCGCGCACCTGAACGGCAAGCTGGTCTTCGCCCACCCCTCGAGCCTGGCTGGCGTGCGCGTCGCCATGGACAGCGGTGTGGACGTTTTGGCCCACGCCGCGGACGACACCGAGGGCATCGGCCCGGGACTGCTCGCTACGATCGTGCACAACAACATGGCCATGATCCCCACGCTGAAGATGTTCACGACCACGGTGACGGCGGACCCGCATTACATGGATCCGATCTACGCCGAAGTGCGCCAGTTTCATTCACTCGGCGGCACGCTGATCTTCGGCACCGACGCCGGTTACATGACGGACTACTCCACCGAAGGCGAATTCGAGGCGCTGGGCAAGTGCGGCCTGAACGCGATGGATGTACTGGCCATGCTGACGACGAATCCCGCGGCGAAACTGGGCGTCTCCACGCAGAAGGGAACCGTGACGCCGGGCAAACTCGCCGACCTGACGGTTCTCGACGCTGATCCGGCCAGCGACCTCAGTAATTTTTCGCGTGTGCGCGCGGTGATTCGATCGGGGAGGGTGATCCTTCAATCATTCCGCCTGCCTCGGCTGCCCCATCCTTGACCTTGCCCCGCCCGCTTCCATATCCTGCCAGCGTTTGCGCGCGCCGATCGAGCAAGCTTCGGCGGGCGCGGGAGAGACGATGAGCGCGAACGCCCCGGCCGAAACCCCCGCAGCCGCTCCTTCTGCCGTGCAGCCGTTGCTCGTTCGTCGCGCCGCCGTGCTGGGCGCCGGAACCATGGGCGCGCGCATCGCCGCGCACCTGGCCAACGCCGGGATCCCCACGCTGCTCCTCGACTTGGTTCCCCAAGGCGAGATCACCGAGCGCAGCGGCCTGGCCATCGCCGCTCTCGGCGCACTCGAAAGAGCCAAGCCTGCCGCGTTCACGGAGCCTTCCGCCGCCGCGCTCATCGCGCCCGGCAACTTTGAGGACGATCTGCCCAAACTATCGCAATGCGACTGGGTCATTGAGGCGGTGGCCGAGAACCTCGCCATCAAAACGTCGCTCCTGGCCCGCGTCACCCCACATCTTGCGCGCGGAGCCGCGCTGACCACCAACACCTCCGGCCTGCCCATCGCGAAGATCGCAGCGGGGCTCGGCGAATGGCGCCGGCGTTTTTTCGGCACGCACTTCTTCAACCCGCCGCGCTACATGCGCCTGCTCGAATTGATTCCGACCGCCGAAACCGACCTTGCCCTGGCCGCGTCGTTCGCGGCATTCGCCGACCGCATCCTCGGCAAGGAAGTGGTTTTTTCGCACGACACGCCCAACTTCATCGCCAACCGCATCGGCATGGCCGTGACGTTTCGAGCCGCCGAACTGATGCTGGAGCAGGGCCTGACCATCGAGGAGGTCGACGCGCTCACCGGCCCGGCGATCGGCTTTCCGCGCACCGGCACCTTTCGCCTGGCCGATCTGGTGGGCATCGACGTCCTTGCCCATGTGGCCACTAATTTTCCAGAAGGCGTGTCCCCGGGCGGGTTCGCTGAAGTGCTGAACGAGATGGTGCGGCGCGGCTGGCTGGGCGACAAGGCCGGCCAGGGTTTCTATAAGAAGGTGCGCGGCGGAAACGACGGCAGGCACGAACGGTTGGTTCTCGACCTCAGCTCCTTCGAATATCGTCCTCTGCAAAGGCCCGCGCTGCCCGCGCTCGAAATGGCGAAGAACGCCGCATCGTCCCCGGAGCGCTTGCGCCTGCTTCTCCAGGGCGATCCCCGAAAAGACAAGGCAGCCGCGTTTCTGTGGCCGTTTCTGGCGGCGCTGTGGAACTTCGCCGCGGATCGCATCGGCGATGCCGCCGATGACGCGCCCTCCATCGATCGCGCCACGCGCGCCGGTTTCAATTGGGAGCTCGGCCCCTTCGAGATGTGGGATGCGGCCGGTGTCGGCTCGACGGTCGAGCGTATGAAATCGCTCGGCCTGCCGGTGAGCCCCCGCGTCGAGGCGATGCTGGCATCGGTGCGAACGTCGTGGTACTCCGGGGATCGCAGCGCCTGCTATCAGCCGGCGAGCCGCGCGATGGAGCCAATCCGCACCATTCACGGCCACGCGCGCGTTGCGGATTTCCGGCGCACACCTGGCGTGGTTCGCGGCAACTCGGGCGCTTCGCTGGTCGATCTGGGCGACGGCATCGGCTGTATCGAGCTGCACTCGCTCAAGAATGCCATTGGCCAAGACGTGGTGACGCTGTTTTTGTCCGTGCTCCACCCTTCGTCCGACAGCGTGCGCGACTTCGCCGGCTTCGTCGTCTGCGGCGATCGCGACAATTTCTCCGTCGGCGCCAATATTCTGCAGCTTCTGCTCGCCGCGCAAGAGGGCGATTGGGACGAACTCGAAATGGCAATCCGCGGATTTCAGCAGATGACCTCTGCCATCAAGTTTTGCCCGCGTCCGGTGGTCGTGGCGCCGTTTGGCATGACGCTGGGCGGCGGCGCCGAGATCTGCCTGCATGCCGCGCGGCGCCAGCCCCACGCTGAGACCTACATCGGCCTGGTGGAAGCCGGGATCGGCGTCATTCCCGCCGGCGGCGGCACCAAGGAGATGCTCCTGCGCTCCATCGATGCGGCCGTTGCCCTTGCGCCGCCCGATCCCAAAGATCCGCCCTCGCGCTTTGCGCAATCGGCGGAACTGGCTACGGCGCTGCGGCGCAACTTCGAAACCATCGCTTTGGCCAAGGTTTCGACCTCCGCGGCCGAAGCGCGCTCCATGGGCCTCTTTGCGATGTCCGACCGCATCACCTTCAACCGCGAGCGCCTGCTGCTCGACGCGAAAGCCCAAGCCACAGCGCTCGCCGAGATCGGCTATGTCGCACCACAGCCGCGCGCGAAGATTCCGGTTCCCGGCGCGGCTGCGCTGGCGGCACTCGAAACGGGCGTTTTCCTCATGGGCGAGGCAGGTTACGCCTCGGAACACGACCAGAAGGTCGCCCGCTGGACAGCGTATGTCCTCTGCGGCGGTCGCATTACGCCCGGCACCCTGTTGAGCGAACAGGAAATCCTGAATCTCGAGCGCGAGGCGTTCCTTTCGTTGTGCGGCGAGCGCAAGACGCAGGAGCGCATCGCCCATACGCTTAGGACCGGCAAGCCGCTGCGGAATTGACATACGTACGTACGTGTGTCAGAATCGGTGCATGTACATTGATCCAAATACTGTCACTTCGCCCAAGAGCAAGGTTCGCTCCGTGAAGGTCCTGTATGATCGAGGACCTGTCGAGTACAGCTGGTCGATCGCCAGACTGATCTATGGCTCCGAAGAGCGCATTGGAATTCGGTGGAACGGGGATGAGAACGACAGCAAGAAAGGGGTGCCGCTGGCGAACGCCCACCCTGTATGGTTCATTTTGCCCAAAGAACTCGGTCCGATCGTCGAATCCAAAGTCGAGGAGTTGAAAGGCAGTCGCGACGCAGAGCTGTTCGATGGATACCGTCAGCTTGCAGCCGACGAAGAGCAGGAGGCTGAGGCGAAGGAATGGATCGAAGGATTGATCGGCGATGCATATTGAGAGGGGAGAGGTCTTCTGGGTTGCGTTTGACTTCAGCGTCGGAGGCGAAATCCAGAAGAGACGTCCGGCGATCATTGTCTCGAACGATGCGTCGAACCATGCGCTGAACCGCGTTCAGGTGGTCCCGATCACTTCGAAGACCGATCGATTGTTTCCAGGTGAAGCAATCGTGCAACTTCATGGAGAAAAGCGCAAGGCCATGGCTTCCCAGCTTGCCACGGCGAGCAAGGAGCGACTTGGCACGAAGCTTGGCACGGTGTCAGGTGCCGACATGAAGAAAGTCGAAGCAGCCATCGCGGTTCAACTTGGCTTGGTTTTGAAGTAGGCGCCGTGAATACGTGCCGAGAGGTCGAGCTATCGCAAATCCTGAGTCACAGTATACCGAAGCCGCTGCGTTCAAGTCGGCGCGACCCCCAGGGAGCGGCGAACTTTGGGCCGAATCCGAAAGGCCACAGCAACTCAGGGATTGCCGTAGTCGGTGCGCTGTCAATGATCATTGCGGCTGGAATAGTTGCCGCACAATCCAAGTATTCACCGGCATCGCTCAACGAATCCGGCCACCTCACGGTCGATGGCCACTCTGTCCCCTACCTCATTCGCCACCTTCCCGCCAGCTCGTTCCCCGAATTGCCCGATGCCGTCCAAACCGAACTCAATCGCCGCGGTTGCCTCATTCCGCAGACCTACGAGGCGCATCGGCCCGAGAACGTGATTCATGGTAGCTTCGAGCAGCCCGGCTCGTCCGATTGGGCTGTCCTGTGTTCCAACGCGGGAACCGTCTCGCTTCTCGTCTTCTTTGCGGGCGCCCCTGAGAATCCCGTCGTTCTGGCCGGAGCGTTGGAGACCAAGCGCCTCCAAGCCAGCAACGCTGCCGGCGTGCTGGGATTCAACTGGGGCATCGATCCGGCAACGCCCGAGCGGGTGCGCGAGGTGCAAATCGGCATGGAACCGCGCCCTGCGCGCCTAGACCACGACTGCGTCGCCGATTCCGTCATCGAGCACCGCACCGTTTATCACTACTTCACCAAAGGCGGCTGGACGCTGGTGGATACCCGCAACTGAATGCCACTATTCTTGACTTGAGGAGTCTTGCCCATGCCCGATGCCGTTCTCGTCGCCGCCGTGCGCACGCCGGTGGGCCGCGCCCCCAAAGGCGCTCTTTCCACCACGCGTCCCGACGACCTCGCCGCGCTGGTCGTGGGCAAGGCTCTGGATCGGGTACCGCAACTCGACAGAAGCGAAATCGACGACGTGATCCTGGGCTGTGCGCAGCCCGAGGGTGAGCAGGGCTGGGACATCGCCCGCTGGACCGTCCTGCGCGCGGGCCTTCCGGTCGAAATCCCGGGCGCCACGGTCAACCGGCTGTGCGCTTCGGGGCTTGAAGCGATCGCCATGGCCGATCAGCGCATCCGCGCCGGCGTGTGCAGGGTCGTCGTCGCCGGCGGCGCCGAATCGATGAGCCTGCTGCCCTTCGGCGGCCTCAAGCCCAGCCCCAATCCCTGGCTGGCCGAGCATTACCCGGCGTCGATGCTGACCATGGGCCTGACCGCCGAGCGCGTGGCGCGGAAATGCAGCGTCTCACGCGAGGACCAGGACGCGTTCGCGCTCTTGAGTCACCGCAAAGCCCTCGCCGCGCAGGCCGCCGGCCGGTTTGCCGACGAGCTTGTTCCCGTGAACGTTGCCGCAGCCGTCCGGGACGCGAACGGAACGAAGCGGATCCAGGCCAATGGCGGCCTGGGGGAGTCGGAGACGCTCTTTTTGGCCGACGAAGGCCCGCGCGCCGACACCTCGGCCGACGCGCTGGCCAGGCTCAAGCCTGCGTTTCATGCACAGGGAACGGTTACTGCCGGGAACTCCTCCCAGACTTCCGACGGCGCCGCGGTTGCCATTCTCATGGAAGTGGATCGCGCAAAAGCACTAGGAATGGCTCCCATTGCGCGAGTTGTTTCTTATGCCGTCACTGGCTGCCTGCCCGAGGAGATGGGCCTCGGCCCGATTACCGCAGTTCCCAAGGCTCTTGCCAAGGCGGGCCTCAAGCTCGACCAGATCGGCCTCATCGAGCTCAACGAGGCCTTTGCCGCGCAGTCTCTGGCGGTCATCCGCGCCCTCGGCCTCGACCCGGAACGCGTCAACGTCAACGGCGGGGCCATCGCGCTGGGGCATCCGCTCGGCTGCACCGGCGCCAAGCTCACGGCGACACTGCTTCACGAGATGGGCCGTCGCCAGGTTCG
>JASHTH010000095.1 GCA_030040655.1 Acidobacteriaceae bacterium
TTTCCAACTTCCGATGGCGGCGTCATCTTCGCTGACCTCTACGGGTCCGGCGAGCGCGCCGTTGTGCTGGCGCACGGAGGCCAGTTCGACAAGGAGAGCTGGGCGCCGCAGGCCAAAGAGCTGGTTGCGGCCGGGTTCGAGGTGCTGGCGATTGACTTTCGCGGCTATGGCAAATCGCATGGGCCGGGCGATAAAGATGTGCTGAGCGCGCCGCTCTACCTCGATGTGTTGGCCGCGGTGCGCTACCTGCACGCGCACGGCGCGAGGAGCGTCTCGGTCGTAGGCGGCAGCATGGGCGGCTGGGCGGCCGGCGATGCCTCGATCGAATCGAAGCCGGGCGAGATCGATCGCGTGGTGATGCTGGGCGCGGCGCCCAACGAGCCGGCGGAGAAGCTAAAAACGGCATCGCTGTTCATCGTGGCGCGCGACGATTCGAGCGGCGGCGACGAGCGGCGGCTGCCGGGGATTCAGAAGCAGTACGAACAGGCGCCGCAGCCCAAGAAGCTGATTGTGCTCGATGGTTCGGCGCACGCGCAGTTCCTCTTCAAAACGGATCAGGGTGAGAGGGTGATGCGGGAGATTGTCGATTGGCTGAATGGGAAGGGGTGAAAAGGGACCAAGGGACCAAGGGACCCAACTCGGCCATGAGCGATAGGAGATCTCCGATCGATCTCGGGCCAGAGCCTGTGAGGGATCGATAGCGATAAGTGCTCAAGGTCCAGACTCGAAAGAATGAACAACAAACGTTGGTTTCAGGCGTTCCCTCGTTCCCTTGTTCCCTTGGCCCCTTGGTCCCCTGTCCCCTTAGTCCCTCAGTCCCTCAGTCCCTTAGTCCCTTAAAATCGAGCCATGTTCACCGGCATCATCGAGCAAACCGGCACGCTGGTCAGCCTTGCAGATCGAGGCGGCGTGCATCGGCTTACGGTCGAAGCGCCGGGCATCGCAGGCCGCCTGCGCGAGGGCGATTCGCTGGCGGTTTCGGGCGTCTGCCTGACCGCGCTCGACGTCGACCCGACCTATTTTTATGCCGACCTGGCGCAGGAGACGCTGGATCGCTCGTCTCTGGGGCAGCTCAAGCCGGGCGCTAAGGTGAACCTGGAGCTGCCAATGGCGGCCGGCAGCCCGCTCGGCGGGCACGTGGTTCAGGGGCACGTGGATGGGACGGGAGTTCTGGTCGCACTCGACCCGGTGATCCCGGCGACCAGCCCTAATTTCGACCGCCAAACCACCGACTGGACGCTGAAGGTCCGCGTGCCGGAGAAGGTGCGGCCGTGGATGGTGCACAAAGGGTCGGTCGCCGTCGAAGGAATCAGCCTGACGATTGCCGGCTTCGACGGCGAGACGATCACGATCGCCATTCTGCCCCTGACCTACTGGCGGACCAATTTGCACACCCTCGCCCCGGGCGCGCCGATGAATATCGAGGCCGACGTGCTGTTGAAGCTGGCGGCCCTCCCAGGTCCCAAAACAGGGACCTGGGGCACCCATGCTGCCCAGCAAAAACCGGAGTTCGAGCTGACCGAGGCGTGGCTGGTGGCGAACGGGTATTGATCCAGGGTCTAGCGTCCGGCGTCCAGCGTCGAATTGAAAGGGCAGCAAATGAAGTCCGTCGAAGAGATCCGGATGAAGATCACTGCGGCACAGCGCGAGTATTACCGCTATACCGGCATCTCGGAGGACGTCGAGCGGCGAGGCATGGGGTCATCGCGGCCGGAACTGGCGTGGATTCACCGCCTTGGGCACCAAGCTTCGGGCGCCGGTAGTGCTGCTCGTGGGAACAGCGCCCTTGCAAGGAATGGACCGCAGAAGAAGACGTGATACAATATGACTGGTCGAATTGACTGGTCGAACATGAGATCTATCCAGGCTGCAGAAGCGAAAACCCATTTCCTTCGCATTCTCAACGACGTCGAGCAAGGCGAAAGTGTCGTTGTAACTCGTCACGGCAGACCGGTAGCCAGAATCATTCCTGAGCAGGATCACGAGCGAGAGCGGGTCGAGAAGGCGATGGAGGAAATGCGCAAGCTCCGCGCCAGAATCGGGAAGCTCTCCATTCACGAGATTCTTTCGGCCCGCGACGAGGGCCGCGCCTGATGGCGTTTGTCCTGGATGCCTCGATCGCGGCTGCGTGGGCCCTGGCTGACGAGGCATCGACTGTCGCGGAACTTGCCGCAGAAAGGCTGCGCACTGAATTCGGCCTGGTTCCGTCACTTTGGTGGTACGAGATTCGCAACCTCCTGGTGGTGAACGAGCGAAGGGAGCGAATCACTGCTGATGACTCGGCCGTCTTTCTGGAGATTGTCAAGGCTTACCCTATTCAAGTGGACTCGATTCTCGATGAGCGGCTAAATCTCCAGCTTGCACGCCGGTATGCTCTGTCCTTTTATGATGCTGCGTATCTGACCGTCGCGATTCGGAACCGCGTTCCGCTGGCAACACTGGACCGAGAACTGCAAGTTGCTGCGGGTGCGGCAGGTGTCTCCGTTCTAAAGTGAATCGCCTCCCGAACGCTTCCAACCCCCGCCGCGTCTATCGTTTTGTTGAGCTGGTACCCTTGACGCAGGGAAATATCCAGAGGATCGCCGGCGGGCCGCCGCGGAGCCCGGCCGGCATATCGTTCCATGGCAGAGTTCGTCATCAAACTGGCCGATGAGCGCGGCCGGGTGCAGGAGCAGGTGCAGACGGCGGCAACCGCCGAGGAACTGCGCGCTCGTTTCGCGCACGCCGGCTATCACGTCTTCAGTGTGCGCGCCCGCGGCGGCATCGGCTCGCTGGGCCGGCGCAAGGTCAAGCTCGAGCCGTTTCTCATCTTCAACCAGCAGTTTCTCACCCTGATTCGGGCCGGTCTGCCCATCCTCGGCTCGATCCAGATGCTCAAGAAGATCCAGAAAAACGCCGCCTTCTCGGCACAACTGGACGACGTGGCCATGCGCGTGAAGACGGGCGAGGCGCTTTCGGCCGCCTTCGAGGCGCAGAGCGGCTTCCCGGTGATGTACATTACCACGCTGCTGGCAGGCGAGCGCTCGGGCAATCTGCAGGAGGTGCTGGAGCGTTACGTCAGCTTCCAGAAAGTCTCGCTGGCGTTCCGCAAGAAGCTGACCGCCTCGCTGATTTACCCCTGCGTGCTGCTCACCTTGGTCATCGGACTGATGATCTTTCTCATGACGGTCGTGGTGCCGCAGTTCAGCGTGCTCTATGACCAGATGGGCTCGAAGCTGCCGGGCATGACCGTGGCGCTGATGGCCTTCGGCAAGTGGATGCAGCACAACCTGATCTATCTCGCTCTCGGCGGCGCGGTCGTGGGAGCGGGGTTCTACCGTTTTTCGCTCACTGACCGCGGCCGCGACTTCGTCGACGGCTTTCGCATCCGCATGCCGGTCTTCGGCAAGATCTGGCTCAAGTACCAGGTAGCGCTGTTTTCGCGCACGCTGTCCACGCTGCTCACCGGCGGATTGCCTCTGGTGCCGTCGCTGGAGACGGCGGCGCGGTCGATCTCGTCGCGCAAGGTCTCCAAAGCCGTAAACGCGTCGATCACCACCGTGCGCGAAGGCAAAAGCCTGGCCGATTCGCTGGCGCAGACGGGCGTCTTTCCCGATCTTTCGGCGGAGATGATCACGGTGGGCGAGCAGACCGGCGCGCTGCCGGCGATGCTCAACTCGGTCGCCGAGTTCTTCGAGGAAGATGTGGCCACGGCGCTGGCCGCGGCGCTGGCGCTCATCGAGCCGGCGATCCTGATCGTGATGGGCGTCGTGGTGGTCTTCATCTTGATTTCGCTCTATCTGCCGATCTTCTCGCTGGGGCAGGCAGCCGGTGGGGGGCCGGGATAATTGTCATGGCCGATGTGCTTCCAACTCCGATCATGCCCGCCAACGGGCACTTGCCCAACGGCGCGGCCGCGGCTCAGGACGAGCGCAGCCACGCCGAGGCGTTGGCGCGGCGCTATCACGCCGAGTTTGTCGACCTGAAGAACTTCAAGATCCAGCACGACCTGCTGCGCACCGTGCCGGTGGAGCTGATGTTCCGCTATAACTTCGTGCCCATCGAGCAGCAGGCCGATGCGTTGGTGATCGCGGTCAGCGATCCGTCGCGGCTGATGGTGCTCGACGAAATCGCCGGGCTGCTGGGGCATCGCATCATTCCCCGGGTGGCGACGCTGTCGCAGATCACCGATCTGCTCAAGAAAACCGAGCAGTCGCAGCGCGTGCTCGACGAGGCCAGCGAAGGCCTCACCTTCGACGTGCTCAGCGGCGAAGACACCGGCGACGAGAACATCTCCATCGAGAAGCTGACCAGCGAAGAAGACATCAGCCCCATCATTCGCCTGGTGGACACGACGATCTTCACGGCGCTGGAACGGCGCGCCTCCGACATTCACATTGAGACCAACGACGATTCGGTCGTGGTCAAGTACCGCAT
>JASHTH010000711.1 GCA_030040655.1 Acidobacteriaceae bacterium
GCGCCAGTCAGGATGAGCGGCGGCATTGATGTATCGCTCGTAGGAATCGATCCCAGACTCGTGTGCGAGGCGCTGAAACTGCATGGTAACGGTTGCCGATTGCAATATGACGCAGCTGCGCACCATGCCGGCCTTGCGATACATCTGTTGACCCGCAACCATCACGGGCTGTGCATCTGCCTTTAGGCCGCCAGGGCGAAGGTCGCGCATGTCGATGAGGACACCAAAGGATTTTGGCGCCTCCACCAGCGCCTTTCGCGATTCCTCACGCCAGCAAATCATCTCATCGAGATCGAGGGTCCCGCCAAAGGTGAGTTCATAGCCGTAGTCGTGCCTGGAAATCCTGTGCATTGTCGCTCCTATTCGACATTTATCGACGGGAAGCGAGAACGCATGAGCATACCCGTTCAACCACTCGCCGAGCCGGCTCCTGGAAAACTTGCACGCAGTCAGCCCCCAACCGCTCACCACTCGCTACCTGCCCGTACAACACGATCGGAAGCCGCAACGCCGCCGGTGGCATCCTTCCCGGTAGTCGTGGATCCTCGCCAAAGTGGGCGCAGATGCACTCCCAGGTGCACCCCCAGGTGCGCTGAGCAGTGTTGGAAATCGAAGGCGCACTTCCCGGTTTAGCGGTGATACGACGAATACCGCTCAGGGCTTGTTGGTTGGAGCAATCGTAAATTGGGTCGTCCGGGTCTTGATTTCTTCTGTCTTTCGGTCAGCCTTCTGCGATTTGCGCATGACCGGAGTTTTGCCGTCAACCACCCCAGTCGAAGGGCCGCCTGTTTTCCGGCGGCCCTGGTTGCGACTTCGCCTATAAGCTCCTTGTTGGTTACGGCTTGAAGACGATTTTTAGAAAAGTACCCGCCAATTCGTTGGTGCCAATCCCCTGACCCACGGTAACGAACAACTCGTTGGTTGCTCCATTGGCCGTAGTTCCGCCGCCGAAGGAAATTCCCCAGAGGTTATTGAGAACAATCTTCCTGCCTTGCCTGTCTCTTATGGTTCCGACAAACCTCCCGGTAACCGGATCGAACGCGTTGATGGTGCCGCGAACGGAGTTGTTTGAAACCAGCAGAGTGTTGCTCAGGGGGCCAAAATTCGACGGAGCAGCGGCGACTCCCCAAGCCTGGTTGAGTGGCAGCCCTTGAATCAGCGTCTTCACGAAGGTGCCATCCTCCTTGAAGACATCGACGAAGCCTCCGGCTCCGATGTTGGGTACGGCATACGTGACGTAAACCAGGCCACCGATGTCCTGAATGCCGAAGACCGAGAAGGTAGATGGGATATTCGGATCGCCGAACGATTTCACCAACGCGAAGGTGCCGTCGAACATATCCACGTGATTATTGGTGTTGTCCGCCGCGTAGAGGTAGTTCCCCGAGGGGTTGCTGGTGATGGCCAGGCCCGTATACATTGCCTTGTTGGCTGAGTTGTCGACCGCGATGATCGACTGGTTCTTGTTCACCCCCGGCGCCCATGCGCTGATGGTGCCGTCCAGTGTGGCGAAGATGAAGGCCGCTGGCGCGCCCTGAATCTGGAAATCCGTCGACGATCCGTTGAACACGACTCCCGTCGGCGTGCCGGGGCCGTTCAGACCTGTCGGCGAGGCCGGCCCGTTGCCGGCCGTGGGAATCAAGACCTTGAGTGTCTCTTGCGTGCCGTTGGCCTCATAGAGGGTCGACCAGCCGGTGTCGTTATCGCTGACCCACCAAGGACTCGTGGCGCCCCGGGCTAATCCCCAGGCATTGGCCAGCAATGGATCGATAGTCGGGGCCTGGCCGACTTGATTGGAGACCAGGTTTGTGGGTTGATATTGTGCTTCGGCGGGGGCCGAAAGCGCGAGAAGAACTGCGCCCAGACAAGTGGCGACTGCCGTCCTGCAAAGCTGCATACCGCAAATCTCCTTGTGAAGTCAGGCTGAGAGGAAGCGCCAAACCAAGGAGTACGACGTCCGGCTACGGCACTTCCCTAGCCGTTCCGGTGATCGTAGGCCGAGTCGCGGTTCGAAGTTGTCACGGGTTGGTCATCGCTTTGTAAATATCTGCTACCTGCCAAGCCCCGGATATTCCGGCATTCCTTTAGGGCGGGAGACCGCTGGGCTCGTCCATCGCGGCCCTCCCCGTACAATAGAGTCGGTAGCCGCTTCGCAGCGGGCGGGAGCCGCATCCTTCCCTGAGAATGGCCGACAAAGACCAGAAAGAGCGCGACCAGCTCGGTCGCCAACGGCGCGACGAAGACCCCGTCGGCAAGGTCTACGACTCGCGACTGATGGCGCGGCTCGGCGGCTATCTGCGGCCCTACTGGTTCCAGGCTACGGTTTCAGCCGTGGCCATCTCCTTCAAGTCGGTCAGCGATGTCACTGGGCCCTACCTGGTGATGGTGGCCATCGACCGCTATCTCATCGAGAATCCCGCGTCGGCCAAGCACTGGCTCACGCACTTTCTGCCCCAAGACGCCGGCCGCGGCATCACGCTGCTCGCCGGGCTCTACCTGGCGCTGCTTCTGTTCGCCTATTTCTTCCAGTTCCTGCAGACCTACCTGATGCAGTGGACCGGCCAGAAGATCATGTTCGACCTGCGCCGCGATATCTTCCGCCACATGCAGCGCATGCACGTCGGCTTCTTCGATACCCACGCCGTGGGCCGGCTGGTCACCCGGCTCACCTCGGACGTGGACGCGATCAACGAGATGTTCACCGCCGGCATCCTCGCCATCGTCGACGACTTTCTCAACCTGACGATCATGTCCATCGTCATGCTGACCATCAAGTGGTGGCTGGCGCTGATCGCCTTCTCCGTGCTGCCGCTCATTCTCATCGTCACGCGCATGTTCCGCAACCACGTGCGCGAGAGCTACCGCCGCGTCCGCGCCGCCATCGCGCGCATCAACAGCTTCATCCAGGAGCACGTGAGCGGCATGAGCGTGGTGCAGCTGTTCAACCGCGAGCAGCGGGCCTTCGACGAATTCGAAGTCGTCAATCGCCAGCACATGGTCGCCTTCAAGGACACCATCTTCGCCTACGCCCTCTACTATCCTGCGGTCGATATCCTCTCCTCGACGGCTATCGCTCTGGTGGTATGGCGCGGCGGTCACGGCGTGCTCATGGGCACGGTGACCATCGGCGTGCTGGCCATGTTCATCCAGTACTCGCAACGCTTCTGGCGGCCCATCCAGGACCTGAGCGACAAGTACAACATCCTGCAGGCGGCCATGGCGGCTTGCGAGCGCATCTTCAAGCTGCTCGACACTCCGCCGGAGATCGTGGGCCCCGAGCGGCCGGTCGCGGGCGACGGCTCGAACCGCATCGAGTTCCGCCATGTCTGGTTCACCTACCAGAAGCTCACCGAGACCGAGAAAGAAAGTGTCGCGCGCGCTGCGGCCTCCGAATCGCAGGCTGCGGCGCTGACCGCGATCGCCGGCATCGAGTGGATTCTCAAGGATGTTTCGTTCGTCATCGACCCCGGCCAGACGATCGCCATCGTGGGCCACACCGGCGCGGGCAAAACCACGCTCACCAGCCTGATGATGCGCTTCTACGAAGTGACCGCCGGGCAGATTCTGATCGACGGCGTGGATGTGCGCCGGCACGATCTGAATGAGTTGCGCCGGCACTTCGCCGTCGTTCTTCAGGACCCGTTCCTGTTCACCGGCACGCTCGGCGAAAACATCCGCTTCGGCAACGATGAGATCACGGAGATCGAGCTGCGCCACGCGGCGCGCGATGTCAACGTGCTCGACTTCATCGAAGGCCTGCCCGGGCAGTTCGACGAGCCGGTGCGCGAGCGGGGCAATTCGCTCTCGACCGGCCAGAAGCAATTGATCAACTTTGCCCGCGCGCTGGCCTATAACCCGCGCATCCTCATCCTCGACGAGGCCACCTCGAGCGTGGACACCGACACCGAGCTGCGCATCCGCGGCGCCCTGGAGCGCATGGTCGAGGGGCGCACCAGCGTGTTGATCGCGCATCGCCTGTCGACAGTGCAGCGCGCCGACACCATCCTCGTGATGCATAAAGGCCAGCTTCGCGAGATGGGCAATCACCAGCAGCTGCTGGTTCAGCGCGGCCTCTACTGGAAGCTCTACCAGTTGCAGTACAAAGATCAGGAGCTCGGCTTCGGCGCCGGTCCACCGCGGGAGCCGTCGGTGGTGCGGGCGCTGTGAAGACACGGACTAAGGGACTCAGGGACTTAGGAACTATCGCAATTCCTGAGCCACCGTATCCCGAAGTAGCTGCACTCGAGTCGACGCGACCATCAGGGAGCGGCGACCTTGCGCGGAGTCCAAAAGGCCACAGCAACTCAGGAATTGCCGTAAGTGAGTAAAAGAACTGAGCAGGTCGCGGGAAAACTCAGCTAGGTTAATAACCGTTTGTATCTGTACCATTTGTGTGCCCCATCTTTGCGGCATCTTTGCATTGCCGCAAGATGGAAAGAACGAATTCACGTTGTCACGGACCTACAAGAGTCTTGTAACAGGGCACGACTTCAGTCGTGCCGAAAAAGGCGCATAAACAACGGGGCTTTAGCCCCTGAGGGACGCTCTGCAATCGCCAAAAGCCATTTATGCGAACCAGTTGTATGGACAAAGCGCGAGGGATCAGCGGCCAAGGTTCAAATGCCGAGCGTCGAGGATCGAGCAACCGCCGCTACAGCGGATTGGGCATCGTATTCTTGGCCGCCGTCACGTTGTCCGGCTCGTCCGTAAACGACTTGCCTCTGCCGTAGGCGT
>JASHTH010000712.1 GCA_030040655.1 Acidobacteriaceae bacterium
GGTTTCCGACGGCGACTACGCCAAGGTGGCGCGCATGATTCCCTACGCCTGACCGCTGCGCGGGGCAGAGTTTTGGACGGGTAACGGAACACTGCCGTCGATGGGCCGATCGGCCCGCGCCGTTGCGAAGTGCGTTGGCAACGGCGAGAGTTCAGGCAATCAGAAGCGAGTGAAGAGGTTCAAAGCGCTGCGCTGAAAAATGCCGCGCCTCCTGCCTCCAGCCGCTGAACGAAAAACAGCTCTTAGCTTTTAGCTCTCAGCTTTCAGCTCGTCGTACGGGAACCGGATTTGCGGGTTTAAGCGTGGGACGAGAGGCAGGGGGCGCGGGGGCGGGGCGGAAAAGAAAAAGGAGAACCGACCATGCCACGCGTAAAACGTGGAACCAAGCGCAGCGACCGCCGCAAAAAGATTCTCGAACGGGCGAGCGGATATTTCCTCACCAAATCGAAGCTCTACCAGGCGGCGCAGGAAGCCGTGGAGCGCGGCCTGAAGTTCGCCTATGTCGGCCGCCGCCAGAAGAAGCGCCAGTTCCGCTCGCTGTGGATCGTGCGCATCGCCGCCGCTGCCAAGCAGAACGGCACAAGCTACTCGCAGTTGATCAGCGGCCTGAAGAAGGCTGGAGTCGCGCTCGACCGCAAGATCCTGGCCGACATCGCCGTGCACGATGCGGCGGGCTTTACCAAGCTGGTGCAGCAGGCCAAAGCTGCACTGGCGACGGAAAGGGCGGCGTAGCGCGAGCGAGTCAGCAAGTCGGCAGGTCAGCGAAATGGCTCCGCATCGCGGAGCCATTTTCGTTGGCGGGGAGCACAGAATCGCAACTTGAAGTGATTTATTCTGCACTTTGCACATGACATCGATTCCAACTTTGTCTTCTTTCGACGACGATTCGCTCGATCGCGCCTTTGCTGCGCTTGAAAAGCAGGCGCGTGCCGATGCCGCAACACTCGATGGCACCGAAGCCGTTGAGGCCTTTCGCCTGCGCTGGATTGGCCGCAAGCAGGGCCTGCTCAACGATGTCTCGAGCAAATGGCTGAAGGCCGCACCGCCGGAAGCCAAGAAGCCCGTCGGCGAACGCTTCAAGGCGCTCAAGGAACTCGTAGAGCGCCTGCTCGAGCAATCCGCGGGCGCTGGACCTAGCGACGCTGAGCTTTCCGCCGAGGCCATCGATATCACGCTGCCGGGCACGCAGCGGCTCATGGGCGCGGAGCACCCGATCACGCGCACCATGAATGAAATCGTCGGCGTCTTTGCAGCTCTCGGTTACTCGGTCGGAGTCGGTCCCGAAGTTGAAACCGATTACTACAACTTCGAGTGCATGAATTTTCCGCCCGATCATCCGGCGCGCGACACGCAGGACACCATCGCGATTGCCGGCCAGGAGCGCCGTCCGCCGCGCGACCGGCTGCTGCTGCGCACGCACACTTCGCCGGTGCAGATGCGCACCATGGAAGTGCAGCCGCCGCCGGTGCAGATCGTCATTCCCGGCAAGGTGCATCGCAACGATGCCGCCGACGCCACCCACTCGCCCATCTTTCACCAGGTCGAGGGCCTCTGCGTCGATACCAATGTCACCTTCAGCGACCTGAAAGGAACGCTCGATTACGCGATGAAGGCGCTCTTCGGGTCTTCGGTGAAGACACGCTTCTTTCCCTCATTCTTTCCGTTCACCGAGCCCTCGGCCGACGTGCAGATCAGCTGCATCTTCTGCGGCGGCAAGGGCTGCCGAAAGTGCAAGCACTCGGGCTGGATCGAGTTGCTGGGCTGCGGGATGGTCGATCCCGTGGTCTTTGCGTTCGCGGCGGAAAAGCAGCCGGCCTACGACCCGAAGAAGATCTCCGGATTTGCCTTCGGCATGGGCGTGGAGCGCATCGCGATGATGAAGTACGGGATCAGCGAGATCGGCCAGCTCTTCGCTGGAGACATGCGGTTTTCGGGGCAGTTTGCATAGCGGATGCATCAACCAGCAAGTTAGCGCGCGCTGCGCGCAGAATAGCAAGTTAGCGAGTTAGCAAGAGGCGTTTCTATGGCGAGAACCAGATTCTTTCGCGATCTGCATGTCTGGCAGAGGGCGATGGAACTTGCGCGTCTTGTCTATTTGCAGACCGAGGATTTCCCCAAATCGGAGACGTTTGGGCTTCGTATGCAACTGCGACGGTCAGCCGTGAATGTCGCAAGCCATATCGCCGACGGTCATGGTCGGTTGACCGATGCGGAGTTGCGGAAATCGCTCAGCGCAGCGCGCGGCTCGTTATACGAGCTGGAGACGCAGGCGGAGCTTGCATGCGGACTTCGATTCCTGAGCGACGAAAGCGGGGAGAGACTTCTCGATCTCGCCACCGATGTCGCAAAACTCATCAACGGTCTGCTGGGTGTTCTGGCGCCTCAAGAGAACCCAAAGCAGGCTCGCTAACCAGCTAATTTGCAATTGCGCGAAGCGCGTGCTAACTCGCTGACATGGTTGGAAAACGATGAAGATACTGACGAAATGGCTGCGGGCTTACCTGCCTGACTTGAACGCAAGCGACCAGGCGCTCGCCGAAGATCTCACGCTACGGGGCATTGCCGTGGAAGGCATCTTCGATCTGGGGTCGGGCAACGGCTCGCTCTTCGAAATGGACATCACCACGAACCGCGTCGATGCCATGAACCACTACGGCATAGCGCGCGAGGCGGCGGCGATCTACGGCACGCCTCTGGCGCCGCTCGACGTGGCTCTGCCGGAACCCAGGCCCGCGACGCAGCCATTTTCCGTACGCATCGAGGCCGAGGACGCCTGCGGCCGTTTCACGGCGCGCGTGTTGCGCGGCATCACGATCGGCGAGTCGCGTGACTGGTTTCAGGGCGGAGAGATTGCGGCCTACTTCGGCCTCCTCGAGCAGAAGCGCATCTCCAGCGCCGTCGACGCCACCAACTTCGCCTGGCTGGCGATGGGCCAGCCCACGCATGCTTTCGATCTCGACAAGCTCGAGGGCGGCATCATCGTGCGCCGCGCGCGCAAGGGCGAGCGGCTCAAGACACTTGACGGGGTCGATCGCGAGCTCGATCCCGGCGATCTGGTCATCGCCGACCATGCAAAACCCGTTGGCCTTGCCGGGGTGATGGGCGGTTGGGACACGATGATCACGCAGACGACCACCAACGTGCTGATTGAGGCAGCGTGGTTCGATCCCATGGCGGTGCGCCGCACCGCCCGCCGCCACGGCCTGCATACCGACGCCAGCCACCGCTTCGAGCGCGGCGCCGACTTCAACGCCGCTCCGGTGGCATCGGCTCTCGTCAGCCGGATTCTGCTCGCCAATGGCGGTTGGATCGAAGGCGAACTCGTGGACGCGCGCGTTCCGGCGTTGGAAGCTCGCACCGCGCGCCGCCGGCCGATTACGCTGGCGCTGACCGAGGTGCGCCGCATTCTCGGCAAGACTATCGACGAAGAAGGCATCACCGCGTCCGCCGTCGAGCATCTGCTCACGGCTCTGGGATGCAAGCTCGCCAACCAGTCCGTCCATGCGGAAAGGCCCGTCTGGCTGGTCAAGCTGCCCAGTTGGAGGCTCGATCTCGAGCGCGAGATCGATCTGATCGAAGAGGTTGCGCGCGTCTACGGCTACAACCGCTTCGCCAACACGCTGCCCGCCTTCGGGCACGGCGTTCAGGCCTTGCCCTGGGCAGAAAGCGAAGCCGCGATTCGCCGCACGATGCTTTCCGCCGCGTTTCATGAGGCGATTGGCAGCACTTTCTGTTCGGCGGCTGAGGCCGCGCTGACCGCGCCGCAGCCGGGCCTCGTGGTTCCGCTGGGCAACCCGCTCAGCGAAGAGGCCGGGGTTCTGCGGCCGTCGCTTGTGCCCGGCATGTTGACAATGATCGTGGGCAATCTGCACCGCGACGTGAGCGACGTGCGCCTTTTCGAGTTCGGCGCCGTCTTCAGCGGCGCCACCGACAAAGTGGACGAGCGGCCCGCGCTCGCTTTCGGAGCCGCCGGCATTCTTCCGGAACAAGGGGCGCTGCGTCCTTCGCGTGCCATGGATTTCTTCGATGTCAAGGGCGTGGTCGAGCAAGTCCTGGCGCGATTCCAGGCGAGAGCCGTCTCCTTCGACCGTTTCCCGCCCGAGTCCGGACTCATGCCGCCGTGGCTGCATCCCTATTGCGCGGCGCGCGCCGCCGTGAATGGCGTGACTGTGGGATGGTTCGGCCAACTGCACCCGCGCGAGGCCGAGGCCCGCAAAATCAAGGAGGCCGTCTTCGTCGGCGAGCTCTATCTGGACCGGCTCTACCAGCTCCCGTTGCGCCAGCCCACCGCGCACGAAATCTCGCGTTTCCAGCCGGTGCATCGGGACTTCTCGCTGATTCTCGATCAAAGCGTCACTTGGGAGAGCATCGGCCAAGCGCTGCGCCGCCTGGCCATCCCCGAAATGATCGACTTCCGCCCGCGCGAGGTTTTTCGCGACGCGCGCCTGGGCGAGCGGGAATACTCGCTGCTGCTCGGCGTCACTTTCCAGGCGGCCGATCGGACCCTGCGCGACGACGAGATAAACACGTTCCAGGCAACTCTCGTCGCGGCTCTGGACAAAGCCGGCGCCCGGCTGCGAAGGTAAGACCGCTTGGACCGGTCTGTCTCCGGGCGGTTGTCCGATCAAGAAATCGCACGAAGAAGGAGAGAGCACCTTCGATCGCGGAGCAAGGCGCGATTCGAGCTATACTGACCGGCATAAAGGCGCATTGTTGCAGGAGGGTTTTTCATGGCGGAGAGTTTGTTGACCGGTGAAGGGGCCGCATTGGCCGAAGGGACGGACGAGCAGGGGAAGCTGGCGATGAGCGCGGACGATTTTGCGGCGCTCGAGGAGCGGGTGCTGCGCGCGATCGACCTTGTGCGCAGCGAGCGGCAGGCCCACAAGGAAGCCGAGGAGCGCGCCACGCAGGCAGAAGGACGCATCGCTCAGATCGAAGAGCGCGCCGGCAAGGCCGAGTCGCAGCTTGGCGAACAGGGCCGGCGTGTCGAGGAACTGGAGCGGGACCTCAAGCAACTGCGCGCCGAGCGCGATCAGGTGCGCCAGCGCGTGGAGAAACTGCTCAAGCAGCTCGACTCGCTGGAGCTGTGAGGCCTGGGCATGGCGGAACAAAGAGCGGGCTACATTACCGTCGAAATCTACGACCAGACCTACCATCTTGCCGGCGACAATCCCGACCACATTCGCGATCTGGCCGCGCGCGTGGACGCCAAGATGCGCGCCGTGGCGGCGCAGGGCCGCACCGTGGATTCGCTACGCGTAGCCGTGCTGGCCGCGCTGAATCTTGCCGACGAGCTATCGGAAGCGGTGCGCAACCTGGGCGCCGACTGGAAGTCGGTGCATGAGCGCGCCGCGCATCTGCGCGTGCTGCTCGACGAAGTCCTTAGCGAAGACCGGAAGGCCGCGCGATAAACCGGCAGAGAAGTCGCGGAGAACCCGGGCTCGATGAGTCAGCGCCGTCGAGCAGGCGTGCCGAAAAACGGCGGGCCAAGACCGTAACACAGTTCGCGTTCCCTGCGCAAGACTTGCAATTCGCGCCCAGTCCACATACTATCCGCAATAGGAAGCCGGCCTGCAAAGCAGGTGAGGCGGTTAACGCTGGTTGAACCTACATTCATTGAACAGGGGCTCGACTCGACCATCGGTTCTGTGTGCCGTGTCCGCCAGTCCGGAATGCCTAATGAACCGCGGGGAGCCCCACCGTCTTAGGACGGGTTCACCAGCGCATCACCCACGGCCCCGTGGGCCGGATTTCTACCTTGCTCGGGTCCTGAGGGCATATTCTTAGTCTCAGGTGTATCCCGTTCTCTTCCACTTCGGCGCGGTCGTTATTCCCGCCTACGGAGCCCTTGCCGCTCTGGGCGTGCTGGCAGCGCTTCTCCTTGCCCAGCGCACGGCTCGCACCTCGGCGGTCAATCCGGCGCAGGTCTGGAATCTGAGCATCCTCGCGCTCTTCGCCGCGCTCATCGGCTCGCGTCTTCTGCTTGTTTTCGCCAATTGGCGCGATCTCAGCCGCCATCCCTCGTGGTTGTTCGGGCTGGGCATGGTGCATCACCCGCTGGTCGGAGCCGCAGCGGCGATTTCCGGCGTGCTGGCCGGTTTGGCCTACGCGCGTTGGCAGCGGCTGCCGGTGGCCAGAACGGCCGACGCTTTGGCCGCGCCGCTCGCTCTGGGGCTCGCTTTCGAAGAGGTGGGCGCGCTGCTGGCCGGTTCCGGCTTCGGAACTTCGACCACCGCTCGTTGGGCCGTGACGTACTCGAGCATTCTCGCCGCGCGCTGGAGCGGCACGCCGCTCGGCATTCCGCTCCATCCCGTGCAGGCCTACGCCGCGCTGGCTCATCTCACCATTGCCGTCTGCCTGCTGCTCTGGCTGCCGCTGCGGCGCCAGGCAGGCGACGTCGCCGGACTGTGGATGATGATGACTGGAGTGGCTGTTTTCGTTACCGAGCTTTGGCGCGACACCGAGGGCCGGGGCTCGTTTATCGGCGGGGCGCTCGATGGCCCGCAACTGGCGGCTATCGCACTGGTGCTCGCCGGCGGCGTCCTGCTGCGAGAGCGCAAAACGCAGACCACCGGGCCATCTCTCGGCGAGGCAACGACGGACGCACCAACCGATGCGAGCCGCGGGGCGGGTCATGCCTGAGGCGCGCACGATTGCGGCAGGATCCGATGCGGCCGGCCAGCGCCTCGACCGTTTTCTCGCCGCGCAAATGGAAGGCGTCAGCCGCGCGCGCATTCAGCTATTGCTTGACCAGGGCGACGTGCTGGTCGACGGCGAGCGCAGAAAGCCGTCGTTGCGCCTGCGCGGCAGCGAAACGATCGCCATCCTGGGCGATCCGCATCCGGAGCCTTTGAAAGCGGTTCCCGAGGCGATCCCGCTCGATGTCGTCTATGAAGACTCCGATCTGGCCGTGGTCGACAAGCCGGCGGGCATGATGGTCCATGCCGGCTCCGGCGCGACCGACGCCGCGCGCAACCGCGGCACGCTGGTCAATGCTCTGCTGCATCGGTTTGGTGCGCTCTCCGGCGCCGGCGGCGAGCTTCGCCCCGGGATTGTCCATCGCCTCGACAAGAACACCAGCGGGTTGATCGTCGTCGCCAAGAACGACCGCGCTCACCGAGCGCTCGCCGAGCAGTTCGCCGCCCGCCGCATCAAGAAGACCTACGTTGCGCTGGTGCACGGCGCGCTGAGGGCGGAGAAAGGGACCATCCATTCCGCCATCGGCCGCGACCCGGTGCGGCGCACACGCATGACGGCGCGACCTACCCAGAACGCGCGCTCCGCCGTCTCTCACTGGGAGGTCGTCCGCAGGCTGGACACCCGCTACGGCAAGTTCACTTTGGTCAAGGTGCGCATCGAAACCGGCCGTACCCATCAGATTCGCGTGCACATGGCCTCGATCGGGCACCCGGTGGTCGGCGACACGCTTTATGGCGCCGCGGGCCAACTGACAACGGCGACGAGCGGCGCGCGGAATCGTCCTGAAAGTCCGCGGACAACAGACGAGGTTGAAAAGCTTCGCCTGGGAAGAAGCTTTTTGCACGCCGCCCAGCTCGAATTGGCGCACCCGCTGACCGGCAAGTTGCTGGATTTGAAATCGCCGCTTCCTCGAGAGTTGGAGGCGTTTCTCAGCCGCATTGAACGAGTCGAATAGCCTATGCCGGTGTTGGACGAAAGAGGCCATTTTTGTCGATTTTTCGCTCTTGATAAAATGGAGACGGAATGACGAAACAGGTTTTCGGCTACGTGCTTGCGGCGGCGTTGGCGCCGGCTGCCTTGCCCGCGCAGCAACCGGCGGCGCAGCCTGCCGCGCCGAACGCGCAGACGGCATCTGCGACGGCGGAAGCCTCCGCCGCGCAGTCCACGCCCCCTCAACCGGCCCAGGCTCAGCCCCCGCAACAGCCCACGGCCGCCGCCGATCAGGCCGATGCCAATACCCCTACGATCCGCCTGCCCGTCAACGAGGTCAACCTCATCTTCACGGTCACCGACAAGCACGGCCATTACATTCCCAACCTGCAGCAAAGCGACTTCGCGTTGCTGGACGACGGCCGCGCCCCGGCCAAGGTGAAC
>JASHTH010000713.1 GCA_030040655.1 Acidobacteriaceae bacterium
AGCCGTTTTTGCTGGCGCTGCTGAAAGAGCAGATCGAAGCCTACTACGACGCCAAGACCAAAACCGTTTACATGCTGGACTGGATCGAGCCGGACGAGCAGAAACCGGTGCTGGCCCACGAGCTGACGCATGCGCTGCAGGATCAGCGAACCGATCTCGAGAAGTGGAGCGACCAGACGCCCGACGACGTTTCCACGAACTATGACGGGGACAAGGATCACCTGGCGCGCGACGAAATGGATACGGCGCGCGAAGCGGTTACCGAGGGCCAAGCCACGGCCGTGATGATGGATTGCATCCTCAAGCCACTGGGTAAGAGCCTCATCAAGGACCCTGAGCTGATCGACGTCGTGAAGGATCAGATGACCGGATCGGAGAACTCGCCGGTGCTGGCGCGCGCTCCGGTGCTCCTTTCCGTGTCGCTGCTCTTTCCCTATCGCGAGGGCCTGAGCTTCGAGCAGGATATCTGGATGGACAAAGGAAAGGAAGCGGCCTTCGCGGGCACACTGGATCATCCGCCGACCTCGAGCTGGGAGATCATCAATCCGCGCGAATATGAGGCGCGGCATCTGCCCGCCGTGCCCTTGATGCCGGACATTCATCCGCTCGTGGACAAGCTCTACAAGCCATACGATATCGGGCAGGTGGGTCAGCTCGACCTTCACATCCTGGCCGAGATCTACGGCGGCGACGATGCGGCTCGCGACCTGACACCGGCCTGGGATGGAGGCCTGTACTGGGCCGGCCAGCGGCTGAGCGCGAAAACGCCGGCCGAGCAAGCCAGCACCAAATCCATTTCGCTGTTGTATCTTTCGGCGTGGAAGAATGCGGCCTCGGCGCAGGCTTTTGCCGCGCTCTACGCGCACGAGCTGGACAAGAAGTATTCCAACGTAAAGGCCGATACGGCCGCGGAACATGCGACACCTGCATCGGACACGACGGGCGCGCGGGAACAAGTCTTTTCCACCGACGAAGGTCCCGTGGTGATCACGACGCGAGGCACGCTGGTTTTTGTGACCGAAAGCTTCGACTTGGACTTGGCGCGCAAGCTGGCCACGCTGATGCTGGACGCGCAAGGGACCGGGCCGCTGAAGATGGCTAGCGGGAATGAGCCCCTGCCGCCGGGGCTTGTCGACGCGCGTGAGCCGCTGACAGATCGGTTCATCCGGTTCTTCGAGAACGCCGGCGTAATGAAAGCCGCGGCGGATGCAGCGGTGAAAGCGGCAAGGCCGCGACCGGGAGCCGACTGATAGCCCCTCCTTAGCGGGCTCTTTGACCTCTCCATTGAATCATCTCGATGACCGGGTTGGCCTGCGGGCAATAGTTGACAGTTCAGGCTCCGGAAGGTCGCTGGTCCGTCTGCGTCATCAGCCATTGCCGGGAAGTCGGGATTCCGCGGTGGTCGGATCGATGATCAACTTCACTTCCGCGATGCGGTTTGCCGGGAAGCCTCCCTGCTTTGCATGCTCGCGAACAATCTCTTCGCTTGGAGCGATATAGACGCAATAAACCTTGTCGGCTGTCACATAGCTGTGCAACCACTGGATCTTCGGCCCCAGATGATGGAGGACGCCGCAGGATTTCTGAGAGATTTCGGAGAGCCGGTCAGGCGTGGAATTGCCGATTCCTGGAATCTCCCGTTCGATGACGTATTTGGGCATGTTCTTCGCTCTTCCTTTTCTCCTGGCGCATGCCAGGACGGCGTGATCGCCGCGGAAACTCGCCAGAGCACCGCGGCGAACGCCCGTGCCGCTTCCCAAGCCGGGAGGCCGACCCACACTACTGAGGGCAGCTCACGTGGTTGTTCCAGTCCACAAAAGGCCCCTGGGGATTGTCTTCCCATGCCCAAACGTGGAGTTCGAAGAACGGCGGCAGCCCGTAACGGTTCGGGGCGTCGATGTATAGCATGAGGTGACCATCCACCTGCGGAGCGGCGCCGGCAGGAAGGGCGCTTGCAAGGATGATGAACTCGACGGCGACCAGCTTCAGTTCACCGTTCGACTGCGGCGCGTAGATCAGGGCCTGCGGTCTCGTGGGGTCGAGCTGTCCATCGCTAAGCAGAGTCTTTCCGCTAATAAGACTGCCATTGACGTAGTGGATGCCCATCGCGCCGTGGTCGGAACCGCTTACGCAGCCGAGGACGGGGCCGTAGTCGGGAGCAGCGTTGGCGACATTCTGGTACTTTTGTGTGGCATTGCGAACGATCTGGACGAGCTCCTGGTCCGCTTGTGCCTCCGGCTGCGTTTGCTGCTGCGCCAGGGCATACGAGGTGAGCGCCAGACTCCCGGTCAACAGCATAGTTAGATGCGATAGCTTTTTCATGCTCGGATTCTCCTTGATGAGTCTCGCGGGGAAATTGCTCACCGGCCGCGTCCAGCGCGTGGCGCGAGGGGATGAGTTCCGGCGCCAACTATCCGCACTTTCCTCAGTTCCTTTCCAAGGTGCAATCCTCACGCCCTCCATTTGTCCCCAATGTTTTCTCTGTCGCTAAATTATTGATGCCAGGAGTTTTTCGGGCGGAATGGGTGAATCCGCGGAGAATTTATGATAGGCTTGCTCATCCTGAGGCCGTTATGGCCACCCAGCCGCTCGCTTCCGGAAGGTTGCGCTTCGACGATTTCGAGTTGGATGTCCGCGCTGGACAGTTGCGCAGGCAGGGTGTGCGCTTGCGCCTGCGTGGCCAGCCCCTGCAAATCCTAGAGATTCTGCTGGAACGCGCCGGCGAAGTGGTGACGCGCGAGGAACTGCAGAGCCGAATCTGGCCCGCCAACACCTTCGTCGATTTTGAACACAGCCTGCATAACGCCGTTGCGCGGATTCGCGAAGTGTTGGGCGATTCGGCGGAGAACCCGCGGTATATCGAGACGCTGCCTCGCCGGGGCTACCGGTACATCGGCCCGGTGGAGGATTCTCCCGTGCCGCCTGCTGGTGACGAAAGGGTCGCCGATGCCAATAAAGGGGTGAGTATCGCCCCGCCTCCAAAGCAGGCGAGTCGTTTCGTCGTTGTTCTCGGCGCAGTTTCTCTTTGTGCTGTTGTTGCGCTGGGGCTCCTTGCCTGGACCATGCGATGGCACGTTCATGCGAAAGCTGCGGTCGTGCCCATCCATTCCATCGCGGTCCTGCCCCTGAGCAATCTGTCTGGCAATCCTTCCGAGGAGTTCTTCTCAGATGGCATGACCGACCAGTTGATTACGGACCTTGCCCAGGTGGGCTCGCTGCGCGTCATCTCGCGGACATCGGTCATTCAGTACAAGGGGACAAGGAAAAGCCTGCCCGAGATTGCGAGGGAACTCAACGTCGACGCCATCGTGGAAGGGTCGGTGATTCGTTCGGGCCAGCGTGTGCGCGTCACCGCGCAACTGCTTGAGGCGCGCACAGACCAGCACATTTGGGCGGAGACGTTCGACCGCGATCAAGGCGATGTTCTGAAGCTTCAGGGAGAGTTGGCGGGCGCAATAGCGCAACAGGTTCGCGCGCAAATCACTCCAGCCCAGCAGGAACAGATTGGCCGGGCGGACACCATAAACCCGGCCGCATACGATGCCTATATTAAAGGGCGCCTTTACTTCACCACCGAGTTCAACAAACCCGATTCACTCATCAAGGCTCAGCACCTTTTCGAAGAGTCGATCCGGGAGGAACCGAACTTTGCGCTTGCCTATGCCGGGCTGGCGGACACTTACGTCTATCAGGCGTTTACCGGAGCCATGCCAAAGGATCAGGCTTACGGGGCCGCCAAGAAAGCTCTGGCCAGGGCGCTGGAGCTGGACGACTCGATTGGCGAAGCCTACGACACGCTCGGTGCGCTGAGCGCGGGTTTTGAATGGGATTGGGACGCCGCCGATCGCGCGTTCAGCCGGGCCATCGCTCTGGCGCCGAGCTATAGCTGCGCACATGAAGATCGCGCTGTCTTTCTCGCCTTTCGTGGGCGGCGAGCCGAAGCTCTCGACGAAATCGCAAAGATCGACCAGTTGGACACCGGGACCAGTTCAGCTTATTCCGAATCCCAGGCGTATTTCGATCTGCGGGATTACCCCGACCTGATTGAAGCAAGTCGGAGAGGCTTGATCCTGGACCCGAAAGACTCGTCCCAGCACTACTTCCTCGGCGTCGGATATGAAGGCACCGGCAGGCTCCAGGAAGCGATCGCGGAATATCGGAAAGCCATGGAGACGGCGGACGATCCGCGCCTGGCCGTGGCGCTGGCACACGCATGGGCAGTTGCGGGCGACAAAGGCAAAGCGGAGAAGATGCTTCGCGACCTGGAGAACAACGCGAAGGCGATGACTTCTCCGTACACGATGGCCACGATTTATGCGGGGCTCGGCCAGAACGACCGAGCGCTGGAGTCTCTCAAGAGGGCCTGCCTGGAGAAGTCGCTCGATCCTGGCTGGATCACGTCTGATCTTCTGCCGGATGGCCTGCGTTCCGATCCCCGCTTTCAGGTTCTTCTTCGCCGGGTAGGTTTGACTTAGACTCGGCACGAGATGAATGGCGGTGCGACCCGCGCAGTTGCGCCTTTCGTTCCGGTCAAACTTGAACATTCTTCCGGCACATCGATCGTCCGCCGAGTCCAATCTCCGCAAGCAATGCCGATCGTACCTGCGATCGCATCGCCAAACAGGCTTCATTTCGAAAACCGAACCAACTCCGTGATGGTTTTCGGCGAGCGCGAAATCGCCGATGCATTCACCGAGCCACAGCGGTGCGAAAGCTCTGAATTCCGGCGGGAGACTATGGAGATCGAATCCGCGGGCATCGGCCCGGGAGAACGCCATTTCTACAACGTCTTCGCGGCTTCGCGAAGGTCATTCCTTCTGGACGAGATATTCATCCACCAGCACGGCGACCAGCACCGCGGTGGGAATAGCCACCATGGCGCCGGGCGCGCCGTCGAGCTCGAAACCGAGCAGGAGGGCGACGAGGATGGCCAGCGAGGGCAGGTCGACGCTGTTCTTCATGATGCGCGGAGTGAGGAACCAGTTCTCGATCCAGATATAAGCAAGGAAGAAGATGGCAACGCCCAGCACGCGGCCCCAGGAATCGACCGCCGCGACCACGACCGCAATTACGATGCTGATGAGGGCGCCGAGCACGGGAATGAGGTTGAGCATTCCGGTGAGCACGCCGAGAGCATAGGGATAGCGCACGCGCAGCAGGACGTAAACCAGCGTGCTGGCGATGCCGAGAATGAGCATCAGGCTGCCCTGGCCGAGCAGCCACTTGCCCATGCGCGTATTGGCGCGCTGCAGCGCCAGGTCGAGGCGCTCGCGTTTCGCCACGGGGAAGAACGACAGGAACCACTTGTAAGCGTGGCTGCCGTCGAGGATGAAATAGATGGTGAGGATGACGCCGGTGACGATCCTCAGCAGCCCGCCGGCCCAGTTCTTGGCGGCGACGAGCAATTGCGTGGCCGCCGTGCTCATCATGTCCTGAATCTTTGTGCCGATGCCCGAAGCGCGCAACTGGTCGAGAAAGGGAAGGTTCACCGCTTTCATGACCAGATTGGGCAGCCGGGCGGGCATCTCTCCGCCAAACGATTGCAGGTCGCGGACCACAGGAGGGATGGCGAGAAAGCCGAAACCTACGATCGCGGCAAGTGCGGCAAGCAACAGATACAGGATGGCGAAGCCGCGAAAAGGCTGCCAGCGGCCGATGCGCAACAATCCGACAAAGCGGACAATCGGACTGACTACAACAGCGAACAAGGCACTGACGTAGAGCAGCACCAACACATCGCGGGCGAGCCAGCAGAGGTAACCCACAGCGGCCAGCGCGAAGACGAAGACGATATCCCCGCGCAGGTTGCGCTCTTTGCTGTCTGACGCGTTCACGGCGCCCCTAATTGTCTCCACCCAGCATCGACCCCACGATGCCGCCCAGCAGAGCGCCGCCGGCGCCCGAGGCCGCGACTTCGCGCCGCTCGCGCGGCAGATAGTGCTCGATCTGGTGCGCGAGGCGCGAAATCGGCAGCGTTTGCAGCCAGACCGTTCCCGGGCCGGTGAGTACGGCGAGAAAGATGCCATCGCCGCCGAAGATCATGTTCTTGATGCCCGGAACCGTGGTGATCTGGAAGCCGACCGACGCCTGGAACGCGCCCACATGGCCCGGGTGCACGCGCCAAACTTCGCCGGGCTGCAGGTTCTTCTGGATCAGCTCGCCCGATAGCTCGATCCATGCCGTGCCCATGCCGCCTACTCTCTGCAGGATGAAGCCGTCGCCGCCGAAGATGCCCGCGCCGAGCGACTGCTGGAAGCCGATGGTAAGCGTAACCTGCGGCGTGGCGCAGAGAAAGCCGTGGCGGTGAATCATCAGCTCCTGGCCGGGGTTGACCTGCACGGGGACGATGTGGCCTGGCACCTTGGTGGCGAACGAGACCTCGCCGGGATACTGGATGGCGCGATACTCGGTCATGAAGATGCTGCCGCCGGCCACCGCGCGCTTCAACACGCCAAACAGGCCGCCCCCTCCACCCATCTGGGTGTGGGTGGTCATCTGGATCGAAGCGCTCATCCAGGAGAGTTCGCCGCTCTCGGAGAATACGCTTTCGTTGGGATCGAGTTGAATGTCGAGGACGGGCATGGTGGTGCCCTGGATGCGTGTCTGCATCGAAATAATCTCCTTATTGCTGGACAGTGTATCCGGCAGAGGCGGATGGGTGTCGAGGAAAATCGGGCATGGTGCCGACTGAGCGATCGGCAAACGATCGAATGCGATTCTCGTTCGGGTATTCTAGATTCTCGTCCAGCCGAAGGAGGTTCACCTTGCCCAAGGCACTTTGGTCCCAAGTTGCGCGCCGCGCCGCCATTGTGTTCGCCGCCGCCGGTTTGCCGATAGTGCTTGCCGCGCAGACAGTCGAAAACATTGACCCCGATCTGCGCGGCCGTATCGATCGTATTGCCTCTACGGTCCTCGAGCAGACGGGAGTTCCATCCGCTTCGATTGCCGTAGTAAAAGGCGGCAAGCTCATCTATACGCATGCGTACGGCAAAGCTCGTCTCGATCCCCCGGCTCCGGCCACGCCCGAGATGCGCTACTCCATCGGCTCCATCTCCAAGCAGTTCACGGCCACGGCCATTCTGCTGCTCCAGGAGCAAGGCAAGCTCAGCATTGACGACCCGGTGAGCAAGTACGTGCCCGGCCTGACGCGCGGCGATGAGGTGACCATTCGCGAGATACTCAGCCATACCTCCGGCTACCAGGATTACTGGCCGGAAGACTACGTGATGACGCCGATGCTGAAGCCCGAAACGGCGCAGCAGATTCTCGATATGTGGGCCAAGAAGCCGTTGGACTTCGATCCGGGAACGAAGTGGCAGTATTCGAACACGAACTACGTGATCGCCGGGCGGATCGTAGAGAAAGCCTCGGGCGAACGGCTGATGGATTTTCTCACCGAGCACGTCTTCCGGCCGCTGGGAATGCACTCGGTGTGGAACTCCGATGAAACAAAGCTGACACAGGTGGACGCAACGCCCTACTACCGCCATGCGCTGGGGCCGCTGCGCGTAGCTCCGAAGGAGGGAAGGGGCTGGATGTTTGCCGCTGGCGAACTGGCCATGACGGCGCACGACCTGGCGCTATGGGACGAGAGTCTGATCGCGCAAACGGTGCTTAAGCCAGAGAGCTATAAACAGATGTTCACTGAAGTGAAGTTGAAGGACGGCAGCGGCACGCATTACGGGCTGGGAGTTTTTGTTGCCGATCGCGATGGGCATCGCGACGTTTCGCACTCCGGCGAGGTATCGGGATTTGTTTCGGACAACGAGGTGCTGGTGGACGACAGTGTGGCCGTAGCTGTGCTGACCAACCAGGACGCTGTAGGTGCGGCCTCGACCATTGCGCGTCTGGCCGCGCCCGCAGTGCTCGGGCCCGATGCGGGCACGCCGGCCGAGCGCCAGGCCATTGCGATCTATCGCGATCTGCAGAAGGGTCAGATCGACCGCAGCCTGCTTGCGCCCAACTTGAGCGACTACTTCACGCAGGAGGCGCTCGACGATTTCCGCACCAGCCTGGGGACGCTGGGTGAGCCGCTCAGCCTGCAGCAGACGGGCGAAGATCTGCGCGGCGGCATGACCTTCCGCATTTTCCGCATCGTGTATCCCGACAGGCGGCTTACGCTCACCACGTACACTTATCCCGACGGCAAGCTCGAGCAGTACCTGATCGCGCCGGCTGAGTAAAATACAAGGCCTCACCGAATGAAACCATTACGATTGCTGGCTGCCGCGGTGCGGCGTCTTCTCGGCCCGTTTGTGCCCGCGCGCAAAAAGCTGCCTTTCACCTATTGGGTGTATAGCCTGGAGGGGGCGTGCGAGCCAGAGCTTGAGCATCTCGACGAGATCATTGCCTCGACCAGGGCCGCCGTCGACATTGGAACCGGCATCGGCCTCTACACCTTTGCATTGTCGAAACACTTCGAGCGCGTCTATGCGTTCGATTGCAACGAGAAGGTGACAGACCTTATATCGCAGTACAATCCGGGAAAGATTCAGCTTATCCATTCCTTTCTTTCCGATGAGAAGCGAGGCGAAAAGGGAAGCGGCGTTGCCCGGCTGGATGATTTTGCGCTCGACGAGGTCGGTTTTATCCGAATCGATGTTGCGGGCGGCGAGATGGAGGTCCTCTTCGGAGCCGCATCTACCATTGAGAAGTGGCGCCCCGTCGTTCTAATGGAATTGAGCAAGGCGGATGTGGAGGGCGCCAATGCTTGGTTCCGCGGCCTGGACTACAAGCACTGCTACCTCGAGGACTTCAACGACGTACACGGTCACGCGTCGAACCATATTTACGTTCCCTTCGAGCGGCTGGCCTTTTTCGGCATCGCCCGCCCGGAGGATTGAGCAGGCCCCGACACCTGGTTGCTTTCGCGAAGCCGGCTCCACGATACACTTGAGTTGGACCTATGTTTGAGAACCTTACAGAAAAACTGCAGCGCGCCTTCAAGAATCTGCGCGGCCAGGGCACGCTGACCGAAGAAAACATCCAGGAGGCGCTGCGTGAAATCCGCGTGGCGCTGCTTGAAGCCGACGTCAACCTGAACGTGGTCCGCGAACTGATTGAGCACATCCGCGCCAAAGCTGTAGGCACTGAGGTGCTGACCGCGCTCTCGCCTTCCGAGCAGGTCATCAAGATCGTGCGCGATGAGCTGATCGCGCTGCTGGGCAAAGACACCGCGCGTTTCAGGTTCGCGTCGCAGCCGCCCACGGTGATTCTCATGGCCGGCCTGCAGGGTTCCGGCAAAACCACGACCAGCGGCAAGCTCGCCGGATGGCTGAAGAAAGGCGGGCACCGGCCCATGCTGGTTTCGGTGGACGTGTACCGCCCGGCCGCGCGCGAGCAGCTCAAGGTCGTTGCGAAGTCGATCGAAGCGCGGCTCTACGAAGGCAAGGTGGATGGCGAGGCCGCGGGAACGGCGCTGGTGGAGCGGCTGGCGAAAGAAGCGCGCCGCGAGTCGGTCATCATGGGCTGCGATACGCTGATCGTCGACACCGCGGGCCGCCTGCACATCGATGAACTGCTCATGGAGGAGATGGAGCGGCTGAAAAAGCTGCTCAATCCGCAGGAGATTCTGTTTGTTGCCGACGCCATGACCGGCCAGGATGCGGTGAACTCGGCGCAGGAATTCCATTCTCGTCTTGGACTGACGGGAGTTGTGCTGACAAAGATGGACGGCGACGCGCGCGGCGGCGCGGCACTGTCGATTCGCCACGTGACCGGGCAGCCGATCAAGTTCATCGGCGTGGGCGAAAAACCCGACGCCTTTGAGCCGTTCCATCCCGACCGCATCGTGGGGCGCATCCTGGGCATGGGCGACATGCTCTCGCTGATCGAGAAGGCCGAGGAGAAGCTCGATCGCAAGAAGAGCGAGGAGTTCGCCAAGAAGGCTCTGCTCGGCGACGGCTTCACGCTCGAGGATTTTCGCGACCAGCTCAAGCAAATCAAGAAGCTCGGCTCGATGGAATCGATCATGAAGATGCTGCCGTCGGTGGGGCCGTTCGCCGGGCTGCAGCAGGCTTCGCAGCAGGTGGATGAAAAGCAGTTCGTGCGCCTGGAGGCGATCATCAGCTCCATGACGCCCAAGGAGCGGCGCAACCACGAGATCATTTCGGGCTCGCGGCGCAAGCGCATCGCCGCCGGGTCGGGAACCACCGTGCAGGACGTGAACCAGTTGCTGCGCCAGTACTCGCAAATGGCCAAGATGTTCAAGCAGATGGGCAAAGGCGGCCTGGCGCGACAGATGATGCGCGGCGGCCTGGGCGCGATGGGCATAGGCGGACGGCAGCGGTTTGGGCGGTAGAAACTCGGTTTCATACGAATGCTGTCATTC
>JASHTH010000714.1 GCA_030040655.1 Acidobacteriaceae bacterium
CTGCACCTGGCGAGATCGCGGGCAATTTGATCCGGAGCCGAGGTCTCCTCTCCGAAAAGCATGCCATGCGCCTTCGCTTCGGTCATGCCCGCGAACGCCTGCTCGAGAAAAGGCTGGGCAAGATGCAGGAGCCGTTGCCTCTCCGCGCCGGACTTCACGGCTTCGGCCATTTCCATATAGTCATCGCCAACATCCCCCTTTAATTCAGCGAGATCCACGCGAAGGTCGGATCGTCGAGGATCCGCCCCGGAAAGCCGGACCAAAATCGCTAACTCGCGAAGGTTGTAAGCCAACGCCTCTTTCGGTTTCCTTTGATCTCGCAGGATATCGCCTATGTAGCCGCATGTCTTTGCGACGCCTGCGAGCGCACGCGCATCGTGCGGGTCGGCCGAAGCGAGGGCTTCGCGAATTCCCAGCACCTTTCGGTAGTTCTCCAATGCTTTCTGATAGTTTGTCTGCTTCCAGTAAATGAATCCGATGTCGCTGTAGGTGTAAGTGATGGCATAACGCCGGTTTGCGTCGACTGGGTGTTGCGCCAGCAACGCCTCGTCCAGCCTTTGCGCCTCCTGGTATTCCGTAAGCGCGGGCGCATATTCTTTTTCTTCGATCTGAAGCGCGCCCAATCGCTTGTGTTGATAGGAAAGCAGTGCTCGATTCGGTTCGTCGGGCGCCATCGCGACCAGCTCCTTCGCCAACCGCAGAGCCTCGGCTTGGATCTTTCTCGCACCCTCCATGTCGTTCCGCATCGACAACACGGTTGCCTGATCTTCAGTGTCCTGCGTAAGGGCATGGAGAAATTGCGGGCTTGAGGGGTTCTGGAGGTGGAGTTTTGAGGCTAAATTCATCGATTTCGAAAAGTAGACAGCGGCCTCGTTGAGATCCGTATCAAGAAGCTGATGCCCCAGTGCCTCGTAAGCAATCTGTAACTCGAGTTGTGCCTGGCTGTCGGAAGGAGTTGCCTTGGTAATCGCTTCGCGCAGCGCAACTTCCTTGCGGAGACTCCCGATCGCCGCTTTCGAGTTGCCCAGGTTCGCATCGCGAGTGCTTCCCTGAATACGTCCGAGCCTTCCATATCCGGTCGCGAGTTGCCGCAACAGCGAAACGTCTCCGCTCGCCTCCTGCGACAGGCTGTCGAGATACTGCTGCGCACTGCCGATCACGAGCTGCTGTGCGTTGGTGGTGCCGGGCACGCTCTTGATGGAGTCATCGATCTGAAAGAGCAGCGTGCTGGAAAGATTGCGCACGTCATTGAAGCGGCGTTCGGCACGGGCGCGCTCGGCGCGTGCAATGCGGGCTTCGCGAAGCGTCGCTGCGAATCCGCCGATCAAGGCAAGGATGAGCAGAATGGTTGCTGCCACTCCGGTCCGGTGCCGCGCGACGAACTTCGTGGTGAGATATGCGAGGGTGTCCTTGCGCGCAGTGACAGGCAGGTGCTCGAGATGGCGGCGAATATCTTCGCTGAACTGCTCTACAGACGCGTAGCGGCGCTGTGGCTCCTTGCGCAGCGCCTTCAGCACAATGTTGTCCAGGTCGCCGTTCAGCCTCCGGCGCAGTTTATCGGGAGAGCCATCGCGCGCCGCGCTCACCGCCTCCGGCGTAATCGCGCCAAAAGCGGAGATGCCGGCGGCGTCTTCGGTGCGTGTCACGGCAGTGCTGGGCTTCTCAGGTTCCATCTCGCAGACGGCGCGGGCAATCTCGTGGGAAGAGCGGCTGGCGAGGCGATAAGGGCGGTGTCCGGTGAGCAGTTCGTACAGCACCACGCCCAGCGAGTAGACATCGCTGGCGGTGGTGATCGGCTCGCCTTTGATTTGTTCGGGGCTGGCGTAGCCTGGCGTGAGAGCGCCAAAGACAGAGAGCGTCTGCTCGGGGCGGCCGCTGGTTCCATCCGCACTCAGAATCTTGGCAATGCCGAAATCGAGCAGCTTGGGCACGCCGTCCGCGCTCACAAGGATGTTGCCGGGCTTGATGTCACGATGAACGATAAGGTGCTGGTGCGCGTACTGCACGGCGGAACAGATCTGCCGGAACAGGATAAGCCTCTCCGTGACCGGCAACCGGTGGTGGTCGCAGAACTCGTCCACCGGACGGCCTTCGATCAGCTCCATGATGAAGTACGGCACGCCGTCTTCGGTCACGCCGCCGTCGAGCAGGCGCGCGATGTTGGGATGATCGAGACCGGCCAGAATCTGCCGCTCGTTTTTGAACCGGCCGATGACAAACGCGGCATCCGGGCCGGCGCTCACCAGCTTGAGCGCAACCTCCTTCCGGTATTGCTCATCGGCGCGAACCGCGCGATAGACTTCTCCCATTCCGCCGGCGCCGATCTGCTCGACAATCTGATAGGAGCCGATTCGGCGGCCGATCATTGCCGAGTGCGGCAGGGTCAGATCAGGCTCCGCGAAGAGATCGCGGGCGGACGTATTCAAAAAGTCGGCACCGGCCTGTTCGTGGGAATCGAGCAGCGACTCGATCTCACGCCGCAACTCCGGATCGCTCGCTTCCAGTTCTTCGAGATATGCGGCGCGGCGGAGAGGCTCCATCTCGAACGCGACCTGAAGCTTTTCCTTCACCTCACCCCACCGCGTCGGAAACATGACTTTACCTCGCGCACGCGCATTTGTTCACGACCACAGGCGATCTACATCGGCGAGCCCCATCGCGCTATGCCGGGGATGCCGTCTGCGTCAACTCCCGATGCAACCAGGCGCGGGCCGTCGCCCACTCGCGTTTCACCGCGGACTGGGAGGTGCCCAGCACCTCCGCAGTTTCATCGATGGAAAGACCACCGAAGAAACGCAACTCCACGATCTTTGTCAGTTGCGGATCTGCCTGTGCGAGGACCTTGAGGGCATCGTCAAGAGCCAGCAGATCCAAGTTTGCCGCCTTGGGCATCAGGGCCGCGGCCTCACTCAAAGTCACCTTCTCGAATGCCTCTCCTCGCTTGGCGGCGCGATGGCGGCGCGCATAATCGACGAGAATCTGGCGCATAAGATGCGATGAAACCGCGAAGAAGTGGGTTCGATTTTGTACTTTCAGGCCTTGATCGAGAAGGCGCAGATAGACCTCATTGACCAGCGCGGTACTTTGCAGGGTATGCCCTTCGCGTTCCCGGTTCAGGTGATGGCGCGCCAGGTGGTGAAGCTCGGTATAGACCAGGGGGATCAGAGCATTCAGGGCCTCGGCTTCTCCATTCTGCCAACGAACCAGGAGTTCCGTGATCCGATTTGACGAAGCAGGCAACAACTCATTGGCTCCGGCCGCGCCAGGGTTGGGGTGGCGACTAACATATATCCCTTCTCTTTGAATGTCAAGAAAGCATTGAATATCTTGCAGTTAGCGTCGGCTTGGCGGCGAATGCCGATGTTATTTCGCGATCGGTTGAACCGAATTGTTCGCAGATTCCGCTTTGAAGGAACAGAAAAGGAAAGAGCGCAAGGCGTTCCTTCGCGGTAGGCAAATTGGATCGGGTTGCGCGGGAGATCACGATGAAGCTTCGCGTCCTCAGTGCGTTGATTGGATCGTTTTCCATGACTTTGGCCACAGGCACCGCGCAAGCGGCCGGAGCAGGCTCGGCCGTGGTTCAGGTGCCACCCGTCATTCAGTTTTCCAATGTCGCCCTCGATGCATCCGGCAGTCCGCTGAACGGAACCGTCGAGATGACCTTTGCTCTTTACTGCAGCGCGCGCGGCGGCGAGCCCTTGTGGTCCGAGGCCCAGAATGTGCGCGTCGATGACTCCGGACAGTACACGGTCTATCTGGGCATTACGAAGGACAACGGGCTTCCGGCATCGATCTTCACCACCGGGCAGGCGCGATGGCTGGGCGTGAAGATCGCCAAGCAGGAAGAAGAGCCGCGCATCTATCTGGTGAGTGTGCCCTACGCGATGAAGGCCGGCGATGCGGCCACCGTGGGCGGATTGCCACCCTCGGCCTTCGTGCTGGCCAATGCCAGCGCCGCAGATGCATCCGATGCCGAGCCAAACCCGTATTCTGTGCTGCCGTCATCGCCCGTGACATCCACGGGCGGCGAGGCCAACACCGTGCCGCTCTTCACCGGACCATTGTCGATCCAGGATTCGGCGATTGCGCAGCGCGGGAGCGGTGCATCCGCCATGATCGGGATCGGAACCAGGTCTCCCGCGGCGCTTCTCGACGTGAACGGCGACGCCCTGATTCGCGGCCCGCTGAGCCTGCCCGCTTTGGGAACCGCGACGCAGGGGGCCGGATACAATTCGCACCCCCTCGAATTCACCACTTCGGTTTTTCAGAGCGGGTTGCACGGAGCCGGGACGGAGCCGGAGACGTTTCAATGGCAGGCCGAGGCACTGCACAACGGCACAAGCGAGGCAAGATCTTCCCTGAACCTCCTGTTCGGCAGCAATGAGAACGCGCCCACCGAAACCGGGCTGAGTATCTCACGGAATGGCGTCATCACCTTCGCACCGGGGCAGACGTTTCCCGGCTCCTCAACGGGCGGCGCGATTACCGGCGTGACCGCGGGCACCGGCCTAAAAGGCGGCGGAACGACCGGCAGCGTCAAGCTAAGCGTGGATCCGGCGCAGGTCCCTCTGCTCAACAAGGCCAGCACCGGAGACCTGACTCTGTCTGGAAACGTCTCTTCGGGTGGCAACGTGGATGCAGCGAACTTCAGTATCGGCGGCAACGCATTTGCCTTCGGTTCCTTCGCGAACGGAGACGCTTTTCTCGGATTCGCAGGTAACCCCGCGACCGTGAGTTCGGGCGGCGCAGGAAACAACAACACCGCTATCGGGTGGTCAGCGCTCTTCTCCAACTCAAACGGGGCCGATAACGCCGCCTTCGGTTGGGGCGCCCTGGGCGGCAACAAGGACGGGAGCTTCAACACTGCCAGCGGTTACAACGCGCTTGCCGCCAACGGCGGGGGCTCTTACAACACTGCCAGCGGCTTCGGTGCGCTCAAAAACAACGCGGGAACAGCCGGCGGACAGGGAAGTTTCAACACTGCCACCGGTTCAACTTCTCTCCTCTCGAATACCACGGGAAGTGACAACACCGCGATCGGCGCAAACGCGCTGATGTCGAACAACACAGGCAGCGACAACACCGCCAGCGGTCTGAAGGCGCTTTTTTCGAACAGCACAGGAGGCGCCAATACTGCCAACGGTGGAGGAGCTCTCTACAACAACACCATCGGGAGCTTCAATACCGCCGTCGGCGACTTCGCTGGATACTACGTAAGCTCCCCGAACCAAACGGGCGGCGAGGAGAACACGTTTCTTGGCTACTTTTCCGGAATCGACTCGGTGAACGCGGCCAAACTCACGTCCGGACTTGTGAACTCGACGGCGATTGGCGCGTTTGCCGACGTGACCGAGAACAATGCCCTGGTGCTGGGCAGCGTCAGCGGGGTAAACGGGTGTACTTCCCCCTGCGCGAGCGTGAATGTCGGAATCGGCACCGCGAGCCCCGGCGCCACGCTCGACGTGGAAGCGCCCAGCGGCTCGACTGCCACGATCAATTTCGGCAGCGCGTCGAACCCTGCGGCGCTTACCGTCAACGGCGCAACGACCTTCACCGGCAACGTCACCTTCGCTCCCGGGCAGACCTTCCCCAGCAACAGCACCATCACCAGCGTGACCGGCACCAACGGCATCACGGCCACGAACAACACCGGCGCGGTGTCGCTGGCCCTGACTGCGAACAGCTGCGCCGCGGGAACGGCGCTCACCGCGCTGCCTTTCACCTGTGCGCCCTTCGCTTCAGGGGGAGCCAACAACTTCAACGGGAACCAAAACATCACTGGAACTCTAAGCGTGTCCGGGGAGATTTCCTCGGGAGGCGTGGTCAACGCCGCCACGGGCTTCGAGATGGGGGGAGCCTCGTTTATTTCCACCGCCAACTCCAACACTGTCGTGGGCCTCGACGCCGCCAACGCGACCAGCGGCTCCTACAACACCGCCGTCGGCACCTCGGCTCTTCGAGTGAACGGGGGCACTGACAACACGGCCACGGGTTCCTCCGCGCTCTACGAAAACACCGGTGGCAGTTGGAACACCGCCGATGGAGCCCAGGCGCTCAGAGCTAACACCTCCGGTACCGACAATACGGCGGTGGGGCAGGCCGCTCTCCAGGACAACGACACGGGCAACGGCAACACCGCCATCGGAGTCCAGGCTCTGCTCACCACCAACCAGGACGACACGAACGGAGACGGCAGTTACAACACCGGGGCCGGTTACTTTGCGCTCAATTCCAATATTTACGGGAACTACAACTCGGCCTTCGGAGCCTGGGCCGGCTACGAAGTCGAACCCGCGGCGGCCAACTCGGGAGGCAGCTACAACTCGGCCTTCGGCGCCTACGCCGGCCCGGATCAGTCCACGCAAGACCTTACCAACTCCACGGCCATCGGTGCCTATGCCGACGTGAGGGAGAGCAACGCCCTAGTGCTGGGCAGCATCAAGGGCGTGAACAGCGCTCCGGCCAGCGCCAGCGTCGGGATCGGCACCCCGACGCCGGGCGCAACGCTCGATGTCGAAGCGCCCTCTGGAGCGGCCGCCCCCACCATCAACTTTGGCAGCACGACGAACCCGGCGCAGTTGACCGTGAACGGCACCGCGAACTTTACCGGTCTGGTCACCTTCGCCAGTGGCCAGACCTTTCCCGGAGCCGGAGGCGGCAGTGTCGCCGCCGGCACCGGCCTGAGCAGCAGTAGCAGCAACGGCGTGCTCACGCTGAACAATAGCGGCATCCTGGGGTTGACGGGTGGCGTGGGCGTCTTAGTCACTTCCGGCCAGACGCCGGTCATCACCCTCAATACCTCGCTGGTGCCGCTTCTGAACACGACCAGCAACGGCAGCCTGACCGTGTCCGGGAACTTATCCGCGGACGGCACTGTCAACGCCGCGAGCTTCAGCCTCGGCGGTACTGTCTTCGCTGATGGGGACGCTGGATTTGGCAACGCGTTCTTTGGCTTTCCTGCGAACTCTTCTACGACCGTGACCGGGCGAAACAACACGGCCGGCGGCTTCGACGCGCTCAGCTCCATCACCTCGGGTTCCGACAACACGGCCAGCGGTATCAATGCCGGCTTAGCGCTGGACGATTCAAACATTACCGGGTCGTGGAACTCACTGTTCGGAGCTGATACCGTTCTCAGCACCGGAGACCTGAATAACGCCAGCGCAATCGGGGCTAGAGCGGCAGTCTCTGCCAGCAATGCCGTGGTGCTGGGCAGCATCAGCGGCGTCAACGGGTGTGCGTCTCCCTGCGCCAGCGTCAACGTGGGCATCGGCACCGCCAGCCCCTACTCCACCCTGGACGTGATCGGCGGTCTGATCCACGTCGGCGGCACCACGACCCCGGCCACCGCGAACCAGGGAGCGTACATCGGCTGGAACGACCTGACCGGCGGAACCGGCGAGACCGACTTTGTCAACAACCAGGGCGGTGGGACCGGCGGATTCGCCTTCATGAATACGCCCAGCGAGGGAACTCCGCGGACCACGCTGATGTTCATCAGCGGCGGCGGCGATGTCGGCATCGGCATCACATCACCGTCGCACATCCTCACCGTCGGCCAGGGCCTCGGCAACGCATATGCCGACGGCTGGTCCACCTACAGCTCGCGCCGCTTTAAGACGAACATTCATCCACTCACCAATGCTCTCGCCACGGTCGAACAACTGCAGGGCGTATCCTACGACCTGAAAGCAACGGGCAAGCACGAGATTGGAGTGATCGCGGAAGACGTGGGCAAGGTGGTTCCCGAAGTCGTGAGCTATGAGGCGAATGGTAAGGACGCGCAGGGCGTGGACTACAGCCGTTTGACCGCGCTGCTGATCGAAGCCGTCAAGCAGCAGCAGAAGCAGATCGCCGCCCAGCGGCGCCAAATCGCGCGCCTTATCGGCAGGCTTGGCGAGCTGGAGACGGCGCTGCGCACCGCAGGACGGTCTCCGGACTCAAATCGCTCGACTGGCTCCGTCTTGGATTTGTCCACTCCTGCGGCGCGCGGCGCTCATGCGTGCCGAAGAGCGTCGTCGCGGGGAAAGAAACGCTCCGCATCCACCGGAAAAGCAGCCGCACACCTGGTGTCCATTGCAGCGAACAAGCCCTGATCCTTCAGCAAGAACGTCCGTCCATCCGGAAACAGACGATTGAACAAGGCCGGGCGCTTCCATGCGTAGCGCCTTCGGCTAAAAACATCGGGAACAAGGAGGAATTATGACAGCAAGAATCGCACCCATTGCGCCGGGTTCGTCATCCGACGCCACCATCAACGGGCTCATCGACTTTGCACAGAACGGTTTCGGCGACACCGAGATGTTTCGTCTGATGGCTCGCCGTCCGGAGCTGCTCAAGCGCGCCGCCGCAATGTTCGCGTACTTCCTTGCCGGGCAGGGCGGGCTGATTGAGCCGCCGTTACTTGAACTGATGCGGCTGCGCGGGGCCAACCTGAACGCATGTACTTACTGCGCGACCGTGCGCCTGCAGCCTGTCGTTGAGCAGGTTAAGCCGCGCGAGGCAAGTCTTGGACTGCGCGACATCAGCGGCATGAACAAGGCACAGGCCGTCGCTGCGCTGCGCGGCACCCTGGATACCAGCGCATTCACTCCGCGCGAGGCAGCCGCGCTCAAGCTCGTAGACAGAATCATTGTCGATCCTCATCTGGTCGACGACAGCCTGTACGCCGAGCTTTGCCGCCACTTCAGCGATGACGAGATCATCGAGCTGGTGTGCGCCAGCAGTCTGTTTACCTGGGCGGGCACGCTGAACACGGTGGCTCACCTGGGCACCGGCGCCGAGAGCATCTATGGCGAGCAAGGAGTCTACGCAACGGCAAATTGAACGCGGACTCGACGGTTTTGGCGCCCGCACGGCCGAAACAATCTCAAGGTGGAAAATCATGAATCGCATGAACGGCAGAGTTTAGATCGCGGCTTTGCCTGGACTCGAGGCATGCCTGGACGGTGGGCAATAAGCTGGCGATCCCTGAGCACGGCACTTCAAGCTTCGAGGCGCTCTCCACCAAGCGCCTTGAAGAAGTGTTTCCAGACGCGATCCCTCATTTTCTTCGCTGCCTATTCCGCCATGGCGCAAAGTGGCTTGACACGGCGTGCCGGGGACCCTAGCATGATGCGGGTGGAAACGATACCATCCCGACGGCCTTCCACGTTCGCATTCGCAGAAGTCAATGGTTGATGCTCGCCAAGGAGCACCGATCGATTCCGGATCGGCGGAGGTCCCATGTCCTGTCCCATCAAGTGCTCTTGTTTTCTTCCCATCCTGTTGCTCGCCGCGCCCATGTTGTCGCAGACCATGACCGCTCCGGACCTCAACACGCAGCCGACCCTCTTCGTGGTCCCCTACGCGCATCTCGATACGCAATGGCGATGGGAGTTTCCTCAGGTCATCAGCGAATATCTGCTCAAGACGATGCGCGTCAACTTCGACTACATCGACAAGTACCCGCACTACGTCTTCAATTGGACGGGCGCCAATCGCTACCGGCTCATGAAGGAGTATTTTCCCGACGACTACGCGCGATTGAAGCAGTATGTGGCCAAGGGCAACTGGTATCCGGCCGGCTCGTCGATGGAAGAGGGCGACGTGAACCTGCCCAGCGCCGAATCGATCATCCGCCAGGTGCTTTACGGCAACACGTATTTTCGAAAAGAATTCGGCAAGGCCAGCGCCGAGTACATGCTGCCCGACTGCTTCGGGTTTCCGGCCTCGCTGCCGACGATCCTGGCGCACGCGGGCGTGAAAGGTTTCTCGACGCAGAAACTCAGCGCGGCCTGGCAGCCGGCTCCGAAGGTCGGCGGACCTGACTCGCCCGAACAGACGCCCGAAGGCATTCCGTTCAATGTCGGAGTCTGGGAAGGCCCCGACGGCGAGACCGTTCTCGCGGCGCTGAATCCCGGCGGCTACGGCAGCCGCATCGACGACGACCTGAGTAAAACTCCGCCGCCTGCTCCTGCCCTCGAGCCCGGCCGCCGCCGCTTCATCATGCCCGAAACCGATTGGCCCAAGCGCATCGACGTT
>JASHTH010000715.1 GCA_030040655.1 Acidobacteriaceae bacterium
GTAGCCCGCTCGTGCTCGAGAGTGATGCGTCGATGGCGGAACAACAGGACGGGGCCAATCGAGACCAGGAAGAAGAACATCGACAAGTCGTCGTAATCGAAGCCAAAGCGCCCGGCGTGGAAACTCCGGAATGAGGGTAGAAGGATCCCCAGCACTTCGAAGGTACTCGCCAGCAGAAATGAGGGCAGCAGCAGACCGGCTTCCTTGTTTCCCCGTCTCCATTTCCATCCCAGAAAACCCAGCGAGCCCACCACGAAGGGCACTTGAACCACGAGCAGGATCACGTGGAACTTTTCGGAGGTCAGCTGAGGGAGCCATGCGAGCTTCTCACTCAAGAAAGGGATGCCCAGCAGCACCGGAAGGACCAACAGCACAATTTGATAACCCCGCATCCATCGGTTGAGACGGACCCCGGTAAAGGCCGCTATGAATCCAACCAGCGGCGCGTACCGGCCGATCATCCCAAGATCGTCCGTAAGGTAACGGGTCGAAAACGGAAGCAGCGGGTACACAAAGTTAAAGACCGACTCCAGCGACATCGAGCCATCGAGAAAAAGAAAGAGCGCGAACCACAGGTAGGCTCGCCCGCGGGGGTCGTTTCGGAAGGCCAGCAGCAAAATCACGGCGCCGAGGAGTTCACCGAAACAGAGCAATGCTTCCGGCAACACCTGGTACAAATGATTGGCGTCGGCGGCGGTGCGGATCGATTCGAGCACAGGCGCGCGGCCGAGGAGCACATCGCCGCTGTGGGGGATTCTTGCCGGTCCGCCGGCGGGCCCGACGATCCGAATCGCGATCTGGGCGGGACCGGCCGGCAAATGCACCAGTAGCCAGCGCCGCGCGCCATTGGTTGTGCGGGGCCAGGCGCTGCAGTCCACGGCTTTCTGCCCGTTCACATACACCTGGCAATCTCCGGCGTTGGGATTCACGAGCAGAGCGGGGTTAGAGAGCGGTTCGTCCGGCGACACGGTGGCGCGGAGCCAGGTGATCTTCGGGCCCTGGGTTGGAACGCGCCCCGCGCCGAGCTGGTAACTTCGGCCGGGGCGAGGATCGGCGGAAGCGGGTTCTCCGCCCGGAGGATCGCCTTCATAGAGAAGCCAGGGACCGTCGAGGCGCGCCGGTCCGCCGGCGCTGTGCGTCACGATCGCCTGGGTGCGACCGGGCGGCGCAGCGGCGAGCAGAATCAGAGCCAATGCGCAAAAGAAACAGGCACGGCGCAATGAGTTGGCCTCCGGGGGATGTGGAAAGCCTTTCACAGAGACCGAGAAGTCGCAAGCAGTTCCCAGCCGAGGAAGGGCTTGCCGGGTGCCCATCCTTTGCGAACGGCAGCCGTTCGCACAAGTGGGACTCACCCAATCGGCGAGCCGCCGACTCGCAGGCTTGCCAGCTGGCTGATTCGTTTGCCTCCGGACTCGCGCGCCCCGCTATACTTTCCTCCATGCTGGAGACCCGTCCCGCCACTGCCGCCGACGCCGCCCTGATCACCGCGCACCGCAAAGCCATGTTCATGGCCATGGGCCGCGACCGCGAGTCGATCCTCGACGCCATGAGCCGCAACTTCGAGCCCTGGGTGACGCGCATGATCATCGAGGGCAAGTACGCCGGCTGGATTACCAGCGACGCCGGCCGGCCGGTGGCCTCGGCCGGTTTGCTGATCCTGGACTGGCCGCCGCACGCGCTCGACCCCGGCGGCGAGTATCGCGGCTACCTGTTGAACGTCTTCGTCGAGCCGGAGTACCGCGGAAAACACCTGGCGCATGGCCTGGTCGATCTCTGCATGGCCGAGGCGCGGCGCCGGCGGCTGCGCGTGGTGGCGCTGCACACCTCCGAAGCCGGCCGGCCGGTTTACGAGTCGTTCGGCTTCCGGCCGACGAGCGAGATGTTTTACGTGGACGCGGAGTGAGAGCCGGCAGCAGACAGCTTTCAGCTCTCAGCCGTCAGCTTTCAGCTGTCAGCTCCACTGATCTCTGATCTCTGATCTCTGATTTCTGATCTATGATCTCTGACCCCTGATCCCTATTCCCTTGTTCCCTTGTTCCCTTGTTCCCTCGTTCCCTCGTTCCCTTGTTCCCTCGTTCCCTCAGTCCCCCAGTCCCTTAGTCCCTAAGTCCCTTCGTCCCTTTGTCCCGCACAGATGTATACTCCTGACGGTATGCAGGTTTTCGCAATCTTCCCGGCCGCGGGGCTGGGGACGCGGATGGCCGGGCCGCAACCAAAGCAGTTTCTGGCGCTCGACGGCATCCCGATCTTGGTTCATTCTCTGCGCGCCTTTGCCCAAGTGGAGCGGGTGACATCGATCTATGTGGCGGTGCGCAAGACCGAGATGGAGCGCACCAAAGCCCAGGCCGCCGAATTTGGCATGAACGGACGCGTGCAGGTGGTGGAAGGCGGCGACAAGCGGCAGGAGTCGGTGGCCCACGCCCTGGCCGCGCTGCCGGCTGGCGAGGACGACGTGGTGCTGGTTCACGATGCGGTTCGGCCGCTGATCGACACGGCCACCATCGAGCGCACCATCGATGCCGTGGTCGAGCATGGCGCAGCCATTGTCGGCCTCCCTGCGGTGGATACCATCAAGCAGGTGGAGCGCACCGCGCACGGCGCCCTGGTGACGGCGACCATCCCCCGCGAATTCATTGTGTTGGCGCAGACGCCGCAGGGATTCCGTTTTGGCCTGTTGAAACGCGCCTTTGCCGAAGCTGACGCGGACGGATTTGTGGGCACCGACGAGGCCTCGCTGGTCGAGCGCGCCGGCCATCCGGTGGCCGTGGTGCACGGATCTCAGGTTAATCTGAAGATTACACAGCCGGGCGACTTGGAGCTGGCCGAATTCTACCTGCGCCAGCGCCACGGCTGAAGTGTAGAGTTTGCCTCCTCCGGCCGGGCGAATCGGGCCCGGGAATGAACCCAAGGACTGGCACCAAACGATGGATACGCGAATTGGGTTTGGCTGGGACTCGCATGCTTTCAAGCCCGGCATTCCGCTGCGCCTGGGCGGAATGACGGTGGACCACCCCGAGGGCCTGGCCGGGCACTCCGACGGCGACGTCCTGCTGCATGCCATCACCGATGCGCTGCTGGGCGCAGTGGCCGCGGGAGACATCGGCAGTTTTTTCCCTCCGGGCGACCCGCGGTGGAAAGACGCCGACTCGTCGATCTTTCTCAACCTGGCCCTCACCGAGGTGGAGAGCGCCGGATACCGGATTGCAAACATCGACACGACACTGATCCTCACCACGCCCAAGATCGCTCCCGTGGCCGGACAAATCCGCGCCCGCCTGGCCGAGCTGCTCTCGATTGAGATCGACCAGATCAGCGTGAAAGCCAAGACTCCCGAAGGCATGGGCCTGGAGAACGTGGCCCAGTGCCATGCGGTCGCGCTGGTGCAGCGATTGCCCGAGTCCGAGGAGCTGAAGAGCCTGAGCGCGGTCATCGAGTCGCACCACCAGGCCGAAGATGTGGTCGACGATCTGCTCAGTTCCGTCCACGGTACACCCAAGCGGCGCACGGCGCCGGTCTACGACACGGAAGACATCACGTAAGGGAACAGGGGTCGGAGATCAGGGGTCTGGCAGGCCGGGGGGCGTTGAATCGAGCCCCAAGCACCGAATGTTCCTGATCTCAAATGGCTGGGAATGGAGATGTACATTGTGTACGTGCTGGAGCGTACATCTTGTGCTACCATTCGAGAATGGAAGTCTCGATTACCGAACTCCGCAAAGACATCTTTGCGCTTGTGAGTCAAGCGGCCGAAGGCAAGGACATCCGCTTCACCCACAAGGGACGGCGCTTCCGCATCGTGCCCGAAGACGGCGTCGGCGACAAGCTTAGCCGGCTCACGCCGCTGCAGGTCTTCGTTGACGAAGACTTCGATCCCAACGACCCCGCATTCAAGGCTGAATGGATGGCCGAGGTGGAGAAGGAGTGGGAGAAAGACTGGTCACAGATTTGATCGACCGCATTCGATGATCGCCTATCTCGACACGCATATCGCCATGCTGCTTGCCGCCGGGCGAAGCAACCGTTTGACCACTGAGGCTCTCGGAATCATCCGGCGGGCCAACCTGTTGATCTCCCCGATGGCATTCCTCGAACTCGAATTCCTCTACGAGATCAAGCGATCGCGCCTGCCCGCTCGCGACCTTTTTGAGAAAGTCGCGCACGAGACCGGCCTTCGCCTCTGCGATCTTCCATTTGCCACGGTGGCGAGCGCAGCATTGGTCGAAAGCTGGGCTCGCGACCCCTTCGATCGCATGATTGTTGCGCAGGCCAAAGCCAACGGCTTCGCGTGGCTGATCTCGGCCGACCAGGATTTCAAGCGGCATTATCCGCGGACGGTGTGGTAGCTGGTTCTTGCTCACGCAAAGTGCTTTCATTCAGTCCACCGCGAGGCTGGATCTCGCGCACGGAATTCACCGAATACCGGGAAAAGGACCGAAGAAAACGCCGCGAGCGCTGATGCCCAAATTGGCCCGCAGGCTATGAGAATTCCCTAATTGGTCCGAAATCCGCGAGTGCGCCACTTAGAGCTGGGGCCGAGCCTTGCGCCCGATGGGACAATCGCGAAATGCATCTTTCGGGCCCGGGAGGACCCCATCATGGAACCAAAAGCGAGCAACATCGCAACTACGGGCGCGGGCCAGACAGAAGGCCAGTCGCTCTCGCCTGACACCGCGACCAAACCTGGCACAACCAAAACGGGCAATCGCACGACGAACCAGGAGATTGCTACGGGCAATACCGGGAA
>JASHTH010000716.1 GCA_030040655.1 Acidobacteriaceae bacterium
TCGACCTGCGAAGGGTCGATGTAGGGAATGTAGTCGCCGCCGGAGGCGCGGAATTTGCCCGGGTTGCCGGTGAGAGCCGATTTCGGATTCGCGGGATCCTTGATGCCGAGAACCGGGTTCATCAGGGTTGGGAAGTTTCCGAAATTGATGCTGCCTACGGCTCCATAGAATTCGTAGAGCGACCATGGCTCGCCGCTCTGCAAGATTCCGATTCCCGTAAAGTGCCAGTCGTTGGTGACGTAGGAGGCAAAATTGTCGCCTTTGACGGCGTTGGGCACGTCGACCTGGAAGTTGGCGGAGAAGACGTGGGTGCGGTCGAAGTCCGAAGAGGCCCACGAGTCGCGCAGGTGATTGGGATTGTCACCGGTGAAGAAGAGACCGATGTCGCTCTGCTCGTCGAGCGAATGGCTCCAGGTGTAGCTGCCGCCGACCTGGAAGTTGTGCTGGAGCCGCTTCTCGACATGCGTCTCCAGCGCGTCATAGGCGGAAACGCCCACCGTCTTGAAGTCCGCGGCGTTGGGACTGAAGCCCACGTAAGGAGTGCGGAAGTCGGTGTTGCCGGCGTCGAAGGTGTTCCAGGGCTCTTCGACGATCGGGCAGTAATCATAGCCGCAGTTCGACGAGTTCTGGTTCATCACTTCCATGCCGTAGGAGGCCGTTTCGCCCCAGATGGGGCTCTGCGGCGTGGCGATGCCGGGCTCGTTGATGGGGATCGGAATCACCGAATGGCGGCCGCGGTTGCCGGTGTAGCCCAGAGACGCCGCCAGGCTGTTGGCCGGCTGCCATTGCACATTGAGGGTGTAGTTCATGGTATAGGGCAGCACGTTGTTCTTGTCGTAGACGCCGAAGTTGAGCGGCGAAGTGCACAGGAAGTATCCCTCCTGGCTTTGCCAGCCGCTGCAGTCCTTTCCGAACTTGGAGTAGTAGCCCGTAGGGGTTCCCGTCATCTCGTTCAACTGGGCCTGCAGGGCATTCTTGATGACACTCGGGTTGGAACTCGGCGGCACATAGATGCCGTTCGGCGCCTGCGTGAAAGCCAGGTTGCCCATGGGGTTTTCCAGGGTGAGACCCGAACTTTGGTTTGTGTTGCCGGTGGCGACACTGACCAACGGCGAGGATTCGGTTACGCCGAAGGGTCCGCCGATGGAACCGCCCGCGGGCTGCGAGAGATAGGCGAAGAGTTCTCCGCGGTCGTAGTAAACACCGAAGCCGCTACTGATCACCACCTTGTTTTGGAAGGTTCTGGGAGACCAGGCGAAACCGACCCGCGGAGAGATGCCCCATTGGCGTCCGTCGAGCGTTGAGTCGGAAACGCCGGCGGTCGGGTTCTGCTTGTTGTTGCCGGCGATAACGAATCCGGAGTTGTTCACCGTGAATCCCGTGGTCGAGCTTCCGGTCACGCTGTAGAGAGCCGGATCGAAGTTGAACATGTCGCCGTATTTTTCGGTCATGCCGCCGTGGTAGTCGTAACGAACACCGGCCGTAACGCTGAGGTTGCTGAGAGCCTGCCACTTGTCCTGCACATAACTCGAGAGCTCGTTGGTGCGATAGTAGCGATCGGCGTTGTTGCGGTTGGTGGTGGGATCGATACTCTGAACCACGCTCGAGCTGTGCACCTCGCCCTGCAGGAAGCTGTCGAAGTTGCTGACGACGGCCTGGGCGTGACCGGTGCGGTCATTGGTGATGTTCAGTTGCGTGTAGCTATATCCGCCGCCGGCGACGATGGTGTGTTTGCCCGCGGTGAAGATCACATTGGTGGAAGGATTCAAGCGGTTCTGGTAGTAGCCCATATCCACGAAAGCGCCGGGAACTCCGGCGGGGCCCAAGTAAAAGGTTGGCGCGTACGTTTCGTTGTAGGCGAAGCTGTCGATTTGCAACCCGGGCATGAGATAGGCGATGAGGTTTTGCGTCTGCGCGGCCGAGACACCCAGGTTGCCGCCACTGAAGGCCTGCTGATAGCCGCTAAACGTTCCCATGCGAACAAATCCCAGGCGCTGTTCCCAATTTAGCTTCGGACCGATCGACAGGGTATTGCCGAGGGAAAAGACCTGCGCGCCGTTGTGCGCCGTCACCGGAAAGCCGGCGGTTTGGGAATAGCCAAACGGCCGAGTGACAGGAGCGTTCTGAAAGTAGTACTTGGCCGAGACACGATCCGTGTGAGTCGCATCGTAGTCCAGCGAAACGGTGGCCAGATCGGAGATCAGGCGGGAGGTTCCGACCAGGACGACATTGGGCACGCCATAGGTATAGGGCGCGCTGGTTTGCGCGGAAGGAATCAAAAACTGCCCGTTGGGGAGCTTTGCGTTCAAGAGCGCCGCGGCGACAGGATCGATGGTGACCTTACCCGATCCGCCCCAGGATTTGTCTGCAGCCTCCAGGCCGGCGGGGCTGCGGTCGGCGGTCAAGCCGCTGGGAACGGTCATTTCGGACATGCCGGTGGCATCGTCTTCATTGAAACTGCGCTCGTAGGCAGCGAAGACAAAGAGCTTGTCTTTCTTCAGCGGACCGCCGGCCGTGATTCCCGAGCTCCAGCGGCGAAGCCAGGGATTGACTTGCGAACCGGGAAAGACCCCAATGCCTTGCTGGGAGAGCTGATAGGCCTGGTTGAAGAAGAATGGCGAGGCATTCATCAGATTGTTGGCATAGCTGCCGAAATACTGGCCATGCCAGTTGTTGGTGCCGGTGTTGGTGTTGACGTCGATCTGCGCGCCGCTGGTGGCGCCCTGCTGGGCGTCGTACATCGAAGCGTTGACGCGCAGCTCCTGCATGAACTCGGGAGGAGGCGACGGCAGGCTGTTGCCATTCGATCCGTAGACCGAAGTGCCCACGGAGAACGAACCGCCGGCGGTCGGAGCGCTGCCGATGTTGAAGTTGTAGCGCTGCGAGCTGTCGCCCGAGGAGCTCTTGCCGTTGAAGAGATTGGTGGAGTCGACGCCGTTGACCTGGAACGTGTTGGAGGTGTCGCGCTGTCCATTGGCCCAGATGGGCTGGTTGCCCAGACCGGCATTGGAGTCGAGATTGGAGAGCAGCTCGGCGTTGACGCCGGGCGAGAGCACCGCGACCTGGGTGAAGCTTCCGGTGGCGAGCGGCGTCATGTCGATCTGCTCGCTGTCGAGCGTGTAGCCGTTGGTGGCGTCGGTCGCGTTGAGAAGAGGATTGGCGGTCACTTCGACCGACTCGGTGGCCCGTCCGACCGTCATGGTGACGTTGACGGTGGTGGCATGCGATTCCTGGACCGCAATTCCACTCACCTGAGTGGTCTCGAAGCCTTGGATAGACACCTTCACGACGTATGTGCCAATGGGAAGGTTGAAAATCTGGAAGAACCCACTCGACTGCGTGGTGGTGGTCCGGGTGAGATCGATGGCCGTGTCTGTTACGGACACGGTTGCCCCCGCAATTGCCGCGCCGGTGGGGTCGACAACCGTACCGTTGAGAGAGCCGAGGGTTTGTTGGCCGAAGGCGGGATGGGCCAGCACGACGCAGGCGAACAAACATACGATGATTAGAGCGACACTCCTCCAAGAAGGCTGATTCATATTCTCCTCGCGAACACGTTTTGTTTTCTTGGTTTGCGGTTAAGAACCTCAAGCATATGACTGCGGTTGATGGTGCCTCTAGAATCTCTGCTCTTGCAGGGCGCGGATGTAAAGGGCAACTAACGGGGGCGTCAATAGTTTGTGACAGGCACGCATGGTTTTCCAAGGGGAAAAATCTCCTTTTGAACGGCTCCTGACGATGGCCTGTGGAAAAAGCCGAACGGCCCAGTTGCGCGGTCTGCGAGTGGGCGCATCAACCGACCTGGGGCACCCGAGTTAAGTACATACTCGGACGAAAGATGCCCACGAAGACCCGGCGCCGATGCCGCTATCTAGCTCCCTTCCCCCACTGAATGCGCAGACCGGTACGCAGCGTGGTGGGCAGGCTCGTGAAACCGATGGGCGCGATGTGCTGGCTGTTGGCCAGGTTCTCGGCTTGCGCGTAGACCGCCAGCCAGTTGAGAAGCTGGTAGCTGCCGCCGGCGTCGATGCGGGCAAAGCCGAAATCCAGATTGCGATTGGGCAAGAGCAGGCTGTTGCCGCCGTTCTGGTCCTCGTATTCGAGAAAGGTGGAGTCGTCGCTGCGGCTGGCGAAAGCTCCGGTGAGAACCGCAGTGAGCTTGCGATTCGAGTAGCTGGCGGAGACAAACCCCGTGTGCGGCGGGCGACGGAACGGACGCGCGCCCCAGAGCGGCGAAATGGCGCCGATGGGAATGCCGTGATAGCTCGGGGCGAAGGGAGATCCGCTAAAGTAGGCCTCGTTGTCGCTGTCGAACGAGCGCTGGATGACGGCGTCGAGATAGGTGTAGCCGCCACGCAGAAAGAGGTTGCGCCCGATACCTCCTTCCACGGTGGACTCGATGCCCTGCGCGCGAAAGGCTTCGCTATTGACGGCGAGGCCGTAGTCGTCGGTGTAGTAGTAGCCGAGCGCGGTCTCGAGCGCCAGCTTTTGCGCCATGGAAAGGCCGGGAACGAGGTTGGGCAGCAGACGGCCGCCGACGTACTCGATCTGCCGGCCGAACTCGTTGTGAAAATAGCTGGCGCGCAGGGTGAGACGGTCGGAGAAAAATGCCTGTTCGCCGCCGCCCTCGTAAGTGCGCGCCTGGGGCGCGGCCAGCGGACCGATATGGAGCGAGGCGGCCAGCGTCGGGAATCCATTCGTAGTGAGGAACTGGTAGAGCGAGCCGAATTGGTCGGTGAGCGCGGGCTCGCGCACCGCCTCGCCAAAGTTGCCTATGATGCGCGTGCCCGAAAAGATGCCCCTGCGCGGCCGCACCGCGTAGAAAGAGAGCCCGGCGCGGGGAGTGGTTTCGGCGCCGAAGAGCGAATAATGCTCCAGGCTGCCGCCCAGCGTGTAAAAGAACCGCGTTTTGTAGTCGCCGTGCACAGAGGCGAGGTAGTCGTAGTTGTCGCGCCCGGCAACGTCGTGCGTGGCGAATGTCGGAATGTATTCGAGGCCGCGCTCGTCCTCATAATGCACGCCTGCAAGCGCGGTCAGATGCGGCGTAACGTTGTACGTGCCTTGGTACTCCAACTGGTCGCGATTGGAGACGAAATACGACTTATACGGATACGTCTGCGCGTAGTCGAGCAGCGCGCGCCCGGAGGCCGAGTAGCC
>JASHTH010000717.1 GCA_030040655.1 Acidobacteriaceae bacterium
GCTGCGCACCGGATCATAGTCCTGCGCCGGGAGCGAGACGCGGCCGGCTTCGGGTGCCGCTGCTTCGGGCTCATCCTTACTGTTGGCATTGGGCAGCACAGGAATGTTGATCGTGTCTTCGGGAAATGGATTGGTGTTCGACTGCGGCTTCTGCGTCTTGTCGGCCGGCTTGTTCTGCGACGATTGGCTTGGTGCGCCGGCGGGCTGCTGGCCGCCGCACAGCACCGGCGCCGCAACCAGGCATCCCGCCAGCAGACACGATTTTGCGACCCAAAAGCTCATCTCTCCTATTATCGCGCCAACGATGCTACGATGCGAATCATCCAGAAGCATCTCACCATCGCATGGGACTCATCATCCGCTCTTCCGCGATCCACGCCGCCGGCTGCTACACCACCTCGCCCATCCGCAAAGGCGCGCGCGTCGCCGAGTATGACGGTCCGCGCATCTCCAAGGACGAGGCCGACGAACTCTACAAAGACGCGCCCATCACCTACCTCTTTGGACTCGGCGACGGTTCGATGGTCATCGACGGCCACTCCATGGCCATGTTCATCAACCACAGTTGCCAGCCCAACTGCGAAACCGAAGAACTGGACGGACGCGTCTGGATCACGGCGATTCGCGACATCCCCGGCGGCGCCGAGATCACCTACGACTATTGTCTTTACGACGGCGGCGAAGAAGAGTGCCTGTGCAACTGTGGCGCACCCAATTGCCGCGGGACGATGTATTCGAAAGAAGAGATACGCAGGCGAAAGGCGCAGGCCCGAACAGCCGCTGCGAAAATGCCGGCGAAAAATACATCCCGGCGCGGTGCAAGATAAACAGCTCGATCCCTCCTGCCGCTGCTTCGATTTGATTGGAAAAACCTTGACTTTCCCAGTGACCATGGCAGACTAATGGCCATCCGATCCGGGGATCTAATCGCTCTTTCTGGGTTTCCCTGCCGTGGTACTCATCCCGGAAATCTGAAAGCTCCCCCTGAAACTCCAGTTTCTTCCGACGATGGAGGCCATATGTTTTTCTTCGAAATACCCACCGATGCGGTTAGAGAAGCCGCCGCTAAGGGAAGCCAACTCCCGGGTTTCTTGCACGACATTGAATTCTGGCATCGGCTCGGGGCTTCCTGTCTCGCCTCGATTGCCGGCCTGGCCCTGACGAGGGTCTTCGCCCGCCTCCAGGACATCGATCGCCGGACTGAGCGGGTAAGGCTGGTCAGCGAAGCGTCCTTCATCCTGCAACTGCGCCAGCATCTGCATTCCTTCTGCTGCGACGGCACTCCTTGGGAAGTCATCGAGCGATTGAAGCCCCAAATCGACCAGTTCGCGGAATTCAACCTTCACAAGGTCGAGCAGGCGCTCAAGATTGAAACCGGCGAAGTGGCGCCGGCGCGCCCGCGCAATCCCCTCCTCCGCATTGTCCCGTTTTATCGGCCTGCCCGCCCGTGGCTGTGGATTCACCACGCCCTGTATTTCATGATTCTGGGAACCCTGTACTTTCCCATTTCGAGCGATATTGCCACTGCACACCGCGGAGCCTCGGGTCTTTCGGCCGACGCATTTGCCCACGCAATCGTTGGCTCGTGGGCAGCTTTTCTAGGCGTCCTTCTGGCCGCGGCGCTCTTCGCCTGGCTCGCCAGCGTCAATGAAAGCAGCCTGGCATCGGATTCGGCGGCCACCTCCAGCCCAACCAACGACATTGGCCGTGTCCGCCGCCCATTCCTGTGCCGATTCTTCCTCTGTTTCGAGCCGCATGGTGGAAAGATGTGGGCAGCTCACATCCTGTATCTCTTAAACCTGGCAATCCTGGCCCGCTACAGCCCCTCCATCCTTTCCCATGCAGGAGGGATCGTATTTCTGCTCGTGCTCGTCCCCTGGATTGCCATCTGCACCTTCTTCAACCTCGCGTCGAACTATCACGATATGAAGCGCGCGTTTCTTGCTCAGACTGCCGGCGGCCCTGCCCAAACAATACCCCGGCGCAAGTTCTGGAAGTCCATCCGCCACGCTCTACTTTTCGAAAAACCGCAACGAAGCTGGTTGTGGTTCCTCAACATTTCATCGTATTTCCTGCTGCTGCTTACGATTTCCACCACACTCCTGCAAATTCTTGCCTGCTTCGCGACAGACCAAGCATGGCTGACGCTGATCCTGACACCCCTCCAGATACTTCCCCAGGTGATCTGGAACCTGACAGTCAATTACATCAATGGCATCCTCCAGTTTCGACAACCCGTCGCCGCTCCTGTTGCGCAAGCCGCATAAACCCAGGCCATTTGTGCGTTGCACAGAAATCGAATTCCCGTGTCCGCCGGATGCACGTGCCAGCGCCGAGCGGCAGGGTACAATCTGTCCTTGGAGCAGCGGCCTGCAATCTGCACAGAGGTGTGCCGCCGGCCTGTTCTAACGGTGCAGATCTAAATGCCCTACCAGGTCCTGGCCCGAAAATATCGACCGCAACGCTTCGCCGACGTTGCCGGCCAAGACCACGTCACGCGCACGCTGCTCAATGCGCTCGGCCAGAATCGCATCGCGCACGGCTACATTTTTTCCGGGCACCGGGGCATCGGCAAGACCACCATCGCGCGCATTCTGGCCATGGCGCTCAACTGCCGCACCGAGGTCGGGTCGGCTGAGCGACCCACGGCCGAGCCTTGCGGCGCGTGCGACTCGTGCGTGGAGATCCGCCAGGGCAACTCCGTGGATGTGATCGAAATCGATGCCGCCACCAACCGCGGCATCGATGAGATTCGCGAGTTACGCGAGGCCGCACGCTATTCGCCGGCGCGCGACCGCTACAAGATCTACATCCTCGACGAAGCGCACCAGATCACCGAGGCCGCCTTCAACGCGCTGCTCAAAACCCTCGAAGAGCCCCCCGCGCACATCGTCTTCATGATGGCCACCACGCAGCCGGAAGACATTCCGCAGACCATCCGCTCGCGCTGCCAGCACTTCAGCTTTCACGCCGTCCGCTTCGACGACATCCTGGCGCAGTTAAAGGCCATCGCGGAAAAGGAGCAGGTGCAGGCCGAGGAATCCGCGCTGGCGCTGCTGGCCGAAGCCG
>JASHTH010000718.1 GCA_030040655.1 Acidobacteriaceae bacterium
GCTAGGGGCCCGGCCAGAGGAAGCGCACTTGCAGCTGTCGGGTGGTGAGCGCGACACGATTATACTCCTGCAAATGACGGTTAGGTCGCATGGAAGTAAACGAACGTAGGAGGGCTTACATAAGTTTTCAGAATGGGAGCTGCGTCTCGTGTTCCGAACCACAGCTAAGTGGCATTAGGAAGCGCCTTCGCCGGCCGAAACAGCCACAGATTCAGGAGCGTGAACAGCATTCCGCCCACCGTGAACTTGAGCCATACCGGCGCCTGCGAGGGTGAGAAGAAGCCTTCGAGCGTGCCGGCGACGATGAGTAGCGGAATGATGCCGGAGATGAGTTGTGCCGCCTCTACGCCACCCTGCGCGACCGAATCCCGCCAGCGCAGCGCGCCGGGAAAGAGCATGGCGTGGCCGAGGCGGAAGCCGGCGCCGCCGGCGATGAGGATCGATGGCAACTCGAGCGCGCCATGTCCTGCCACGAAGCTCCACAGAGCCACCGACATGCCGTACTGATGGCAGGCCGTGCCGATGACGCCCAGCAGCAGGCCGTTAAAGACCATAAAATAGAAGGTGCCCGCGCCGAAGACGATGCCGCTGGCGAAGGCTCCGAAGCTCACCGTCAGGTTATGGGTCATCAGCCAGCTGGATTCCATGGGCGCCACGGCGACGATCGAATGCGTCCACATCTCGTGGCGTTCCATGGTGGCGATCATCTCCGGGCCGACAAAGTGGCGCATGAACTCGGGCCGCGCATTGGTGAGCACGATGCCGAGCAGAGCGCCCGAGAATGCGACGAGCACGGACGCAATCACGTAGCCGATCTGGTGCTGGAAGATGGCCGGGTACTCGTCGCGGAGAAAGCGAAACAGCGTGCGCAGATTCGTCTTGCGGCCGGAATAGATGATATGGTGTGCGCGGGCCAGCAGATGATTGACGTGCTGCGCGTAGGCGCGGGCGGTTGCATCCTGGCGCAGCGTGGAGAGATCGGCCGCGACCTGGCGGTAGAGCAGCGCCAGCTCCTGCAACTCGGGGCGGGAAAGCTGGCTCAGACCACTCGAATCGGATTGGGCGAGCAACGCCGCAAGCCGGTCCCAGTGGGGCCGGCGCTTTTGAATCCACTGGTTGGAGAGAATGTGCGCCATGGACCCGGCTTCAGACCAGCTTAGCATCGAAACACCGGAGCTGGTGGCCATCGAGATGCCGCTGGCCGGCATCGGCAGCCGGTTCATCGCGCTGCTGGTCGACTATCTGATCTGGACGGCCGGCATTCTCGTCCTGCTCTTTCTGGGCGCGCTGCTCTTGCCCGCCATCTACATGTTCTCCCGCATCTCTTCGCAGTGGGCGGTCGCCCTGGTCATCTTCGTTGTCTTCCTCGTGAACTGGGGCTACTTCACGCTCTTTGAGGCTTTCTGGAACGGCCGCACGCCAGGCAAGCGTGTGGCGCGCATCCGCGTGATTCAGCACTCGGGCCGTCCCATTGGCCTGTTCGAATCCATGGCGCGCAACCTCGTCCGCTATATCGATCAGTTTCCCTTCCCGCTGCACGTGGTCGGCGTGATTTCGATGTTCGCGACCCGCCAGCACCAGCGGCTGGGCGATCTGGCTGCGGGGACCCTCGTGGTGCGGGACCGCGAAGAGGAAGCTCCGCTGTGGGGCGAGACCGGCGCGCGCACGTTCACGGCACAGCTCTTCTCCCCGGCCGCGCCAACTCCGCAACCTCACGCGTCTGTTGCCCTGCCCTCCAACGGGGTTGCCAAGCTGACTGCGACCGACCTCGAAGTGCTGGAGGGTTTCTTTGCCCGGCGGCTCGACATGGCGCTTCCCACGCGCGAAGGTCTTGCCAAGAGGATTGCTGCGGCGATTCAGGCAAAGTCGGGCCTGGAGATACCTCCGCATGTAAGCGTGGAGACATTTCTCGAAGCCGTTGCGCACCAGCTTCGGGACCTTTCCCGTCTTCGGTAGTCCAATGGTTGGCGGGGTACGAGAGCCGGAATCGGGTTCTCTCCGCAAAGAAGCATTCCCAGGCGATCGAATGCAGAGTCGCCAGAGATTTTTTGTATCTGTTCCCGGAAATAACCCCTGAATCGTGATCGCAGCCACAGATCTTGCATTGGAAAAGGGCTTGAATTGAGCCTGGCTTGGCAGCAAAAGCCGGCTGGGCGGTATTGTCGTACGACGGAGCGAAGAAGTTCCCCCTAGGTTCAAGCCGGAATTCCTCCACCCCCTTCATCGAAAAACTTCAGCCGGCGGGTTGAGTCTCCAGCGGCGATGCAAATCGCGCAGGAGCGAAACCAAGCCGGGTTTTGCCGAGGTGGCGCAACGCCGCCGGCAAGACCGAGGGACCCAAACCCGCCGGCTGGCGCTCATCAGCGCCGGCTGGCTGCGACTTCGAGTTGCGGCTGCTAACGAGACGGGTTGAGCGGGCCGGCATTTCTGGATTCGGCGCCCATGGCCGGCTGAAATGACACGGCTCCGCGCAATGAAGGCTCGATCACGATGTCGAGCCCCTCCAATAACTCGGTGCGGACAAACGATGCTTCGCAAGATCGCCGTAAGGCTTCGTTGCGCCTTCGCTTGGGCGGATGGCTGCGCGGAGGCCCTGCTTCTCTTCGGAGCAATCCCCCGGATTTTCTTTCTAAACGAAGCCGCGACCCTTGGCCCGCTGACGCAGCCAATTCATGGCGCGAAGCGGCCGGTTTTGCGCCTGTCCGCACCGAAGACAGGAAAACTGAAACAAAAAGAAATCAACCTGGCAGTTACCTATTTGAAAGGAAGGTCACATGACACACAGGAGATACAGGTACGTTCTGCTGCCGTTGCTGTTTCTGGCGGCGTGCGCGGTGGTTTTCGCGCAGGAGAACGCGAATCTCACAGGAGCGGTTACGGACCCGACCGGGGCCGTGGTGCCGAACGCGTCGGTCACGTTGACGA
>JASHTH010000719.1 GCA_030040655.1 Acidobacteriaceae bacterium
CCTGCGCCAACGGCGCCATCAGAGCGATTGCAAGCGCGCATGCTCCAAACTGAGCCAGAATCTTTTTCATGAGGAACTCCTTTACGTCAACCGGAATGGTCCTGCTCACTGGACAATAGGGCGCGAAGAACCGGTTTTTGCAGGAAAAGTGACTAGCGGTGTCCACAATAAGAGAAGCGGCAGAATTGGCCTTAAAAGAGCACTCTGGCACTCTCGATGGTCCTGCCCTCGGGCATGCCTCCGTCGAAGCTTCAGCTATACTTCGTGCCGGAGGGTTAACACGCCCATTGCTGCAGAACACACCACGCACGGCCCGCATGAGATGGATTTCGATCCTCTGTGCGTGGACGATCGTAGGCCTGTTATTTGCCGCGCAACAGATCGTGGTGTTGAAGGTGCAGGGTTCACACACCAACTGGGTGGTCGTGGGTGCTCTGGAACTTGTCTACTGGTACCTATGGGCAGCTTGCACACCGCTGGTCATTGTTCTTGCGAGACGGTTACCGCTGATGGGCCCGAAGTTCGCGGTCCACATCGTGATCCACACCGTCACTTCGCTCATGATGGCTCCGCTGACCTCTGCCATCGAGTACTTTCTGAGCCTTGGGATTCTCCGGTTTGTGTTTCACATCACAGGTGCCGACGTACTCCATTTTCTCTCGCCGTTCGGAGAAGGTGTTGTCTTTATGAGCTTCACTGGCATGCTCACGTACTGGTTAGTTGTAGGGCTGTATCAGGCGGTCCACTTTTACCAGGTCGCGCTGGAGCGGCAGACGATAGCCGCGCAACTGGAGACGCAGCTTTCCCATGCTGAACTCGAGAACCTTAAGAGCCAGTTACATCCGCATTTTTTGTTCAACAGCCTTCACACGATTGGAGTGCTGATGCAGGAAGACGTCGATGCTGCGGGCCATTTGCTCGTCAGCCTCGGCGACTTGCTGCGCATGGCACTCGAACAAAGGGAGAACGAGATCACGTTGCGAACTGAGCTAGCGTTCGTCGGCAAGTATCTGGAGATCGAACAGACACGCTTTCATGACCGGTTGAAAGTTCACATGGATGTACCGCCTGACCTTCTCGACGTCTATGTGCCGAGCCTTGCGCTGCAGCCGCTGGTTGAAAATGCCATCAAACACGGCATCAGCGTCGACTCTGATGCAGGCCGGCTGGAGATCGCTGCCAAACTTCAAGACGGCAGAGTTTGGCTTTGCGTCCGCGATGATGGCCCGGGGCCTGCGCCACGCTTGCGATTCGGCGTGGGGCTCAGCAATGTCCAGTCACGTTTGAAGCAGCTCTATGGGAAGGCGTCATCGCTGGAACTCACTGGGGGCGGTGGTCGAGGCTGTGAGGCCATCATCACTATTCCACTGAGGAATCTACATTGAAGACGCGAGTCCTCATCGTCGATGACGAACCGATCGCCCGGCGCGGTATCCGTCGCTATCTGGCCGAACACGACGGCATTGAAGTTGTGGGCGAGGCGGCGAACGGAATAAGTGCGGTAGAGCAGATCAATGAGCTCCGTCCCGACATCGTTTTTCTCGACGTGCAGATGCCCGATCTCGACGGCTTCGGAGTCATCGAGAATGTAGATCCAGAGAACGGCCCCGCCCCCGTATACGTCTTTGTTACGGCTTACGATGTGCACGCCATTCGCGCATTCGAAGTGCACGCTGTTGACTATCTATTGAAACCTTACGATAAGGAGCGATTCGTTAAAGCCCTGGTTCACGCGCGCCAGGTTCTCGATCAGCGGAGAGAGGCAAATCGAGGTCTCGAGCCACTGCTTCAATCTCTCCGTAAACTCCGCCCATTGGAGCGCTTTGTTGTGAAGGACAAGAAGCGGATCTTCTTTGTACCCGTTTCCAACGTTCTGTGGATCGAAGCTACGGGAAACTATGTCTGCATCCACACCGCAAGCGGGAAACACTTGTTGCGGGAAACCATGACAAATCTGGAAGAGAAGCTGGCGCCACATCACTTCGTCCGCGTGCGGAAATCCGCCATCGTGAACGGTGCCTGCATCAGCGAGATTCGTCCTATGTTCGATGGGGTTTACGACATCGTACTGGCTGGAGGAGCGGTGGTCACGTCGAGCCGCAGATACGCTCATAAGTTACGGGCGCTGCTGGAATCCTAGTCTTGGCAACTGGGATGTAAATTGGCGCGTCGGCTGGAATACCCGCGACGAAGATGAACGTAACCCTCCTCGAAGCGCATCGTGGCTTTCAGCAGGATCAGGACCGTGAAGAAGCGAACAGTGCTTTTCTTGGACTCATCGACTGGGGAACGGAAGGGGTGCAGTCTGCCTTGGAAGGAACACCGTACATATAAAACGTCGCCCGCGAAAGGACAGTCGCTTGCTGGGTCAGGCCCCATATGCGCATTGTGTCTCATAATTTCTGGACAGCGAAGGCTCAATTGGCGAGAACAAGCCGAGTCACTCATCGAGACACAGATTTCTCGTTCGGCTGGCAGATCGTTGGATTCTTTCGCCGTTACTGAGATTTGGAACCGGACGCACGATTCCTGTTGGGGCAAGGTTCTTTGTCCCCAGGTGAACAGCGTTTGAACAGCGTTAAGAGTCGCGCCGAACCACATCGCGAAAACGCCATAAACTCAATCGCCGGAAAGAGATGTCCGGATTCGCCATGTTCTTTGTTTTCAATTTGCTGCCAGTTTCCCAAGCTGAATGTCGCCGGTTCGATCCCGGTCTCCCGCTCCATCAGGATCAAAGGAATACGAATTCTCAGAGAAGGCGAACTCCGTTTGGACTCCATGGCTCCGGAAGGGGCCGGATTTGGCTGAAGACTTACGCTCAAGGTGGTCCAAAGATAGCAGGGCCCATACGATACTGCGGATCTTAGAGCGGTCCCACGGTTCATGTACCCGGTTTCGAGCCTCGTTCAGGGCGGCTCTTTCTTGAAGAAAGAACCACTCAGCTTGTGTGGCACCGAGGCATAGCAATAGAGGAACCGCTTGAATGGAGCGCGCCGGATCGGAACCACAAATCGAGCTGCGCACCACGTCGCTCCCATGAATATAGAGGCGGCGAAACGGGGGTAGGTTTCGCCGCCCTTCTCGTGCCGGAGTCCCGGACCGAGCGTGTAATTTAAGTTAGTTTACGA
>JASHTH010000720.1 GCA_030040655.1 Acidobacteriaceae bacterium
GCCATAGTTGGACTTCGACGGCTGACGGGAGTCGAACTCGCAAACCTTCATGCAGACCCAAAGCCGGCATTTACGCCGGTCTCTGAACAAATAATTCATGCTCTTCAGAGCGCTGTACCATGGGCGGTGACCTCGCTGTTCCGGACGGAAGTGTTGGTCTCCTTCCTCTTCTTTGGCCTTGCCTTATGGCTTGGCTACCGGTCGTATCCGGAATTCTTTTCCGACTATATCAATGCGGCGCGAGTTGCTGACCTCGATGCTCGCCTCTATCCGCGTGAGTGGCGTTCTCGCAGGGGCATATGCAAGAGTCTCCGAGCACCGAGGTTTCCATACGTCGGCACGGAAGTAGCTCGCTTGCTCAGAGCCGTCAATACGTCCTCAGAAGATCCGCAGCGTGTTTTGCGCCTATGCCAGGAAGAGACGGAGAAAGCGCGGCGCGCCCTGGCGAAAATCGCCAGTCGGAATGACGATGAATTTGCCGCCAGGTTCTATCCGGACCAGTTCGCGGCATTGAGAGAAAACCTCGAACTTCCTGCCATCCACGGTTCCTCGCTGCTTTATTTTGACAATCTCGATCCGGAACTCAAAGATTGTATTCGACACTACGCAAAGTCGGAGCAGAGGGAAGTGCACATTTCCTCCGCCGACGTTGGCTCGAATGATTGGCACCTAAAAGTAATACATGATGTGAAATCAATTGCCGCCGAATTTGCCGGCCCGGTACTTGTTTTTCTCCCTGCGCTACTGCGGCCGATGAATATCGCCATCGACCTCCTGATGATTCACGCCTCAATCCAAAGCGAGGGCGTCACCATCGGCCTTGTGCCTGACCTGACGGGACTTCCGGCCCAAACGTTCCGTGGATTACTTCCCATCTGCGAGCACGCTTTGATTGGGTCCAGCGTCGCGTTGCTCACTTCGGAGCCTGTTGGAGTCTGGTGGAGCGCAAGGGACTCGTCGGAACGAAACAGCAAGTGGTCTATTGCAACGACTTCCTCGCCTTCGAACCTGCGCTCCGTAGTAACCCTGCGCGCCGCTCTCGATATCGCCGACAGATATGGAGCCGAATTCTCTCTACGATCGGATCTCTTATGCAGACGCTTCCGGAGCAATCTCGGGGCCGGGTTTACAGTCCTGAATAACCCGAGACAAATGGAGAACCGGTTTTACCTAACGGTGACACCGGATAGGGGTTGGAAGGACGAATCATCCTCCATCCTTGCGTCGGACGACTATCGTGGAGTCGTGTGGGATTCGCCGAACGGAACAAGGTACCTAGCTCTTCAATTTCCGTTTTATCTTGACTATTGGAGCATGTCGCGAAAAGCCCATGCAGTACGTGAACTCGCGTTGAGTTACTTTTCGAGAGAGTAGATACGGCTTAATCCAAGAGACGACCATCCTTCGGCGCGCCCAAGGAGACATACACTTTCAATTCGGGCCGTGTCTGCGTCGACGACTTCAGGTTCGAACATCCCGCAGCCAAGCTGCGGGGCCATATTGCGATACTACTATTAGGCCAGAATCCTCTCATCGGGGTCCCGTAACCGGCTTGCTGCGACCATTCCTATAGACTTATAAATTGTCATCGCAGGCTCCGTTTTAGCGAAACCGTGTGATTCACCCTGTCGTCCGCAAGAATTAAATCCGCAGCTAAGCGGCGGATCGTTCGAGCGCATATTCATGGTCAAGTCCGCCCAACACAGCGGTTGAAGTGACTCGTTCTTCGTCGTCAAAGCAGTGACGATGCATCCGAGCCGGCGGTACCGATCGCTGATCCGGAATTCCAGGCCCCAGGCTGGAGTGCGGGCGGCCTCGGTTGTAATGCGAGACCCATTCGCGAACGATCCTACGGAGGTGACGATCGTTGAGAGGAACCATATAATCCAGGCATTCCCTGCGCATCGTTCCGATCAATCGCTCACAGAATGCGTTCGTCTTAGGTGCTCGAATCGGCGTCTTCAACACCTGCAGTCCGAGGGCAGTAACCGCTGCGTCCAGTTCCGAGGAGAATGTTGCGTGTCGATCATGAATCAGGAAGCGGTACTCGTGATCGCTTGGGATGGCCTCACGCAGCTGCTGAATCGTCCATTCGGCAGTAGGGTGCGGCGTCACGTTGCAATGCACAATGCGGCGAGAGCCGATCTCCATCAGCACAAAAATGTAAATGACGCGGAAGCGGACGGTGATCGCGACCATGAAGTCGCACGCGAGGAGGGCTCGGGCGTGGTTACGGACAAATGGGTTCCAGCGCTGCGAGTTCCGATGGGACCACGGACCCTTGGATGGCCAGTAGGCTCTCACCGTCCGTGGAGAAATACGGATACCGAGCTTCAGCCCTAGCTCATGAGCGATTCGCTCTTCTCCCCAGATCGGATTATCACGAACCATTTCCACAATGAGCTGACGGAGTTCCGGCGGGATTCGCCGCCTGCCCGGTCGCGATTTCAGCTTCCAAAAAAGCCGGAACGCCTTGCGATGCCAGCCGATCAGGGTTGCAGGCTTGACGACCATGAGAGCAGATTTCCAGTCAAAGAACCGTGACGACAGGACCAACGAGAGCCGAGCCGCGTTGGTCAGCCGCACTGGCCGAATTCCGCGCTCCTGGTCGAACGCCAATTGCTTGCGCAGGAAAAGGTTTTCGGCAAGCAGCGAAGTTCGAGATCGGAGGCTCGAGCCAGCACAGCTGACTGCATCGAGAGCCAGATCACGAAGAACATCAAATGCCGATCGGATCAGCATGGGGAACGTCATTGATGCCATTATCAACGCAGCGCCTGGGCGTCTAAGATCCATCAGTCGACTCGGACCCAAAGGCCTGTCTTTTCAAGACGCACGGGATTTTTGCGCAGCACAGGGAAAAACTTCATTTCGGTCGCGTCGTAATAGTATGGAAATGAAATGGAATAGTCTGCTGTGCTCAAAGTAATGAGACCGCGCTCATCATCCGATGTCTGTCAATGAGAGCGCTGGCCCGTTGGAGCCGGGTTGAGCAGTTCATCGAGATCATCTATTCCATCCACCGCCATCCCGGGTCCGGAAGTTCTTAAGGTGACGGACTGGTCGGGCCTTGCGGACGTGTCCGGCTACAAAATACTGGACTTCGAAGGGACTGTGGTTCTTGGAACCGCGAGACCGGCTGGGCGGCCGGGTACGACGCATACGTCGCACAGGCCAACATCCAGCTGGGCATCGAAGCTGACCCCTCAGGACTTGATGAGGACTGGCTCGTCGACATGTTTTCCAAGTGTGAAAATTTCGCGAATCCAGAGATTCAAAGCGTTTGGTCGAGGAAGGAGTGCTGAGCGAAAACCGGAGCGGTACATGCCTTGATCCAGCTTACCCGCTCAGAGGCTTTCGAATCACGGCGTGAAGGAAAACACATCACCGAGGTTAAAGGCGCCGCCTCCCTTCGCAGTGCCATAGAGCACGCCGTTTTCCAGCAGCAGTCCACTGTACGGATTGAATCCGTCGCCGTTGTCGCTACCGGCAGGAAGAAAATCTGTACCGGTGAATTGGTGCAGCACGGTTTCGGTCCATTTGCCGCCCGGCGAACTCGGCGGCGACAGCCGAAAGATTGTACCCGCATCGTTTTCGCCGCCTCCCCAAACCGTGGTGCCATAGATCACCTTTTCCTTGGTGATCGCGAGATTCCCGTACGGACCCGATCCGTTATTCGTGCAGGTGTAGCAGAGTCCATTGAGGATCGACGGAATGACGAAGCTGTGAAGCACGGATTCTTCCCACTTTCCGTCTGGCTTGGCCGGAGGCGAAAGCTTGAAGACCACGCCGATATCGTATCCACCCCCGTTGAACGTGACGCCATAGAGCGCGCCGCTATCATCGAAGATCAGCCCGGACATGGGATTCGCGCCATCCCCGCCGTTGAAGCTGAGCATCACTGACTCCGTCCACTCCTTTCCTTTCTCTTTCGGAGGATTCAGCTCAAAGACTGTTCCGTTCCCGCTAGCCCCGCCCGTAGAGGTTGTTCCATAGAGATTGCCCTTGTCATCCACGATCAGGTTCGAATAGGAGAGGGCCCCATCGGATCCCGAAAACTGGTGGATGATCGTCTCCGTCCATTCCGTCGACGGTGCCACGGGCGGACTCAACTCAAAGACGTTGCCGCAGCCAACTCCTTCGCAGCCGGTGTTGCCGCCAATGGAAGTCGTTCCGTATAGGTTTCCCTTGTACAGCAGGAGCGATGCGAGAGGATTCGCGCCGTCGTCGACCGGATCAGTGCCAAAGCTGTAAAGCACCTCTTCGGTCCATTTCTTGTCCTTGGACGCCGGAGGCTTCAACCTGTACACCGTACCCTGGTTTTGAGTCCCACCAAAAACAGTTGTTCCATAGATCTCTCCGTCGCTGCCAAGGGTCACGCTGCCCATCGGGTCTGCGCCGTCTATGTCGCTCTGGCCGAACGTGTAGAGGATGGTCTCCACGTTCTGCGGCTTGCCTTTCGACGGCGCGGCCAGCAAATACACGATGCCCTCACCGTCGAAAAGCGCAGTTCCGCCGTTGTACGTAGTGCCGTAGAGCACGCCCTTGGCATCCATCACCAGCCCGGATTCAGGGGTATTTCCATCCGGAGGCTCCAAAAACGGGTGCAGGATGCAGCACTGCTTTGGCCCATCGGGATGCAGGGGGCGAGAGAGCTGCGTCATCTCCCCGGCCGCCTCATTTTCGCTTCCCTCTCCGTCCTGTTGTGCGGAAGCAGTTGGAACGGTCAAGAGCAGCGGCAACAAGATGCAGACCAGCTTACCGATATGTTTCGTATTCGATCGATTCGATAGCGTCATCGTCATTTTCTTACCCCTTGCTTTATAAAGCGGAAACTGCGAATGAATGTTGTAAGGCTGTGCAACTTTTTTCGCTTCGTCGCTCCACCACTCACTAAACGGCATCATTTTTGCCCTACTCGCACTCGAAATCACGAAGCGACGGGAAGCTCCATCCCAAGTGCTCACCAGACAAGGGGCCCGGTCCAGCCCTGCCACGAGAGTTGCCATCCCCAATCGATAACCGTGCCATAGCCTGGCGAGCCTGGAGGATTGGCTTGAAGCAACTGTTCCCAGGTTGACCAATTCAAATTCGGCGGCAAGGGAGGCGTCGAGGAGTCGGGAGTATAGGGCGCGGGATAGTTGCCTCCGGGTTGAGTGTCCGCGAGAGCGGGGTCGTTCGCTGCCGAGTCCGCGGCGGCATCTGAAGCAGCTGTATCTGCAGCTGTGCCTCGCCAAAGTGTGCCATGACGGCAGAAGCAAGAGGTAGGAATGTAGACCGAATGCAGCAGCCTTGCTGCATGAAAGATGGAGGCGGGCCCTCCGGGGGCGGGTTACAGGATCAGCCCTCAAACCACCCGGCGCTGCGTGGGGATGAGCACCCAGGTGGTGAACGGACCGGGAAATGGCGAGCGTGACTCGTCAGGTGCGAGCCAGGAAGGCGAACGGAAGTGAACCGCGGATGCTCTGTCGAAAGACACTGAACCGTCATCGAAACCAGGTCGATTTGGCAGCCTGGGACCGAGTCCAGCAGGGGCCTGCTTACGGGCTGGACGGTGACCGGCAGATAGGCGGCGCGAGCCTGGTGCAGGCTTTCATGCGGAACCTGGGAACCTGGCGCTTCGATGCCAAGGGAAGAACTCAAGTGGGAGGACCCCATGAGTGTTGAAGCCCAATGCGAAGCGCAGGGGCGGACCACCTCGTAGTAGTGGGGAAGCAGCTGTAATGGCTGTGGAGCGAAGGGGGTGGGCTATCCGATTCAGATTGGGTCAACTGATACATCAGGAGGAGCCCGCATATCTGGATGAGGGCGAGAGCCTTCATGGATAGCAAGAGCCGTATGAGCCGAGAGGCTCACGTACGGTTCCGTGAGCGGCCTGGGGTGAAATTCCCCAGGCCGACTCGACGTGTGCCATGACGGCAGAAGCAGGAGGTAAAGATGTAGACCGAATGCATTTGCCTTGCTGCATGAAAGATGGAGGCGGGCCCTCCGTGGGCGGGTTACAGGATCAGCCCTCAAACCGCCCGGCGCTGCGTGGGGATAAGCACCCAGGTGGTGAACGGATCGGGAAACGGCGAGCATGACTCGTCAGGTGTGAACCAGGAAGGCGAACGAAAGTGAACCGCGGATGCTCTGTCGAAAGACACCCAACCGTCATCGAAACCAGGCCGATTTGGCAGCCTGGGACAAGTCCAGCAGGAGCCTGTGTACGGGCTGGACGGTGACCGGCAGATAGGCGGCGCGAGCCTGGTGCAGGCTTTCATGCGGAACCTGGGAACCTGGCGCTTCGATGCCAAGGGAAGAACTCAAGTGGGCGGCCCCCATGAGAGTTGAAGTCCCGACGCGGGGCGCAGGGGCGGACCGGCTCGTAGTAGCGTTGAAGCCCAGCAACATGGGTGGAGCGAAGGGGCCGGCCCGGCCAGTCTCAGACGTGGATCAACCCGCGAGGGGAGGAGTTCGTGGCTGAGGCGAAGCCATACGGTATTTCCAAACAACTTGTCGTGCAAGCGTGGCGGTTGGTGCGAGCCAACCGTGGCGCGGCCGGAGTGGATGGCGAGTCTCTGGCGATGTTCGAGAAGGATCTGAGGGGCAATCTCTACAGGATCTGGAATCGGATGTCGTCGGGGAGTTACTTTCCGCCGCCGGTGCGACTGGTGGAGATCCCCAAGGGAGATGGCAAACTGCGTCCTCTTGGAATACCCACCGTCTCAGATCGCGTGGCGCAAGCGGTGGCAAAGATAGTTCTGGAGCCGGTGGTGGAACCTGTGTTCCACCCGGACTCTTATGGCTATCGTCCCAACCAATCGGCATTGGACGCGGTGGGCCAGGCACGTAAGCGGTGCCTGGGGATGGATTGGGTCATTGATCTCGATATCCGTGACTTCTTCGGGAGTCTGGATCACGAGTTACTGATGAAGGCGTTGCGGCATCGAACGGGCCTGAAGTGGCTTCATCTATACGCGGAGCGGTGGCTGAAAGCGCCGCTGCAACGGGAGGGTGGAACGCTGGAGGCTCGGAACAGCGGCACGCCGCAGGGTGGGGTGATCAGCCCGATCCTGGCCAATCTGTATATGCACTATGCGTTCGACGAGTGGATGCGACGGAATTTTCCACGCGTTCCATTTGAGCGGTATGCCGATGATGTTGTGATCCACTGCGTGAGCCAGCAACAGGCCGAACTTGTGCTGGAGGCTGTGCGCCAAAGGTTGAAGGACTACAAACTGGAACTACACCCGGAGAAGACCAGGATCGTCTACTGCAAGGACGACCGCCGCCGGGGCAACTGCAGCGTGTGGAAATTCGATTTCCTGGGGTATACCTTCCGGCCGAGAACAAGCTGGGTTCGTGGCAGAAAGCCGTTTGTGGGTTTCCTACCGGCGATCAGCGACAAGGCGTCCAAACAGATCAGGAGAACGATTCGAGACTGGCGGCTGAAAGCGTGGGGAACCTCGCTGAGGCTGACCGACGTGGCGGAGCGGCTTAATCCGGCAGTGCGCGGATGGGTGGCTTACTACGGGCGGTTTTATCGCTCGAAATGCCTTGATGTTTTGGGTCACCATCTCACCGAGACACTGGTGCGATGGGTGATGAGGAGGTACAAGCGATTCCGGTGCAAGTGGGGCAAGGCATATTGCTGGCTGGCGGCTGTTGCCGACCGGAATAGCACTCTGTTCTACCACTGGAGCCTGGGGTTGAGACCAGCGGCTGGCCGGTAAGAGCCGTATGAGCCGAGAGGCTCACGTACGGTTCCGTGAGGGCGTGGGGGTGAAACTCCCTCGCGCCACTTGACATGGCGATCTGTCAATAGATCAAGGACATGCATCGGAGGCCCGAGGACCCTGCGTCCACGTAGGACTGGCAGTATGATACGTCCTCCAAAGCTTCGCCTCGCTCTGTGACTCTAGTCTTTTGGACGAAGACGATTTACTCTCGAATCAATCAGATAACGCGCGTACGGAGTTTTGGCGACGGACAGCTACAATTTCGACACATTTCAGGTGGTTAAACTCCTCCATTGAGACAGTTGCCGTTGCAACACTGGCAGCGGTTTTTAGTGCCGAACCCCCCAGGTGAGACAGAACGAGGTTCGCACGGGTTGCGACAATGCTCCTTTGTGCCGATCATTCGATGGGCGTTGGGAGCAGGGCAACTCCCGGAAAGACAATAGCACAAGGGTCTACTTCGCCGCTGCTTTCTTTTGTTTCGCCCATCTCGCCTTCACAGCCGCTACAATCCTGGCTCGGCCCTCCGGTGTCAACCTCGGTGTCTTCTTGCCTGTTCACCCGTCAAG
>JASHTH010000096.1 GCA_030040655.1 Acidobacteriaceae bacterium
GATGGAGAGTACGAGAAGGCAACGCGGCCTGGCTGTACTGGCAATCACATCCATTCTGAAGGCTCCCATCCCATTCAAGGGATTCCCCTTATTTATCTCGACTGCCGGGAGCGCCCCAAATTCGTGGGTGGCTGCCGCTCCACCATTGGGAGGGCCGTGGAGTGATTTAGGTCACAGTATACTGATTCGTTAGGCCGTAACGTAAACCTCGGCATGTATTTGCTTTGGCTCAGAGTCGCGGTCGCGCTGTACGCCGCGTCGTGCGTCGCGGTGGTGCCGACCGTGCTCTATGGCCTGGAGCGTTGGCGCCGCACCTGCACGCACCTGGCCGGGCTGGCCTTCTTTTTCCACTTCGTCTCCGCGGTCGAGATGCTGATCGCTGCTCACCATTGGCTGCCGGTTGGCGCGCGGGAGGTGGAGTCGCTGCTGGGACTGCTGGTGGCCGCAGCCTTCTTTGTCGTCTGGTGGCTCTACGACGCTATCTCCTTGGGAATCTTTGCCTTGCCGGCGACGTTTCTGCTCGTCTTCGTGCCCGCGCTGGGTCCGGACCGCTACCACTTCGCCTCGCAGGGAGTGCGCACCAGTTGGCTGGTGGCGCACATTGCGGCGCTGCTGGCTGCTTATGCCGCGCTCGGATTCAGCCTGCTGGCTTCGCTCCTCTACCTGGTGCAGGAGCGGCGGCTGAAACACATCGCCCGCACGGAAGAGCGGCGCGGCTGGCGGGCGCTGGACTGGCTGCCCCCCCTGGACACCCTCGAGCGCATCGCCCACTCCACGCTGGAATTTGGCTTCCCCTGCATGACGGTCGGGCTGGTCATTGGCGCCGTTCTGGTGCAGGAAACGCCGCTGGGCGCCGCCTATTTTCTTGATCCCAAGGTGATCGCCTCATTCATCAGTTGGGGTGTGTACGTTCTTCTGCTGTTAGTGCGCCGCAGCGCCGGGTTGCGCGGTCGGAAGGCCGCGTGGCTCTCGGGCGCGGTGGTGATTGTGATGCTCTGCTTGTGGGCCAGCAACTACGTTAGCCGCGTGCACAGGTTCGGTGCGCCATGACACTGGCTCTGATCGGCGTGAACCACAAAACGGCTCCCATCGAGCTGCGCGAGCGGCTGGCCATCGGCCGCGACCAACTGCCCGAAGTGACGCGCGCGCTGGCCGGCGTGCCGGGAGTGTTGGAATGCATGGTAGTTTCCACCTGCAACCGCGTCGAAATGCTGGCCGCCGTCGATGGGTCGGGCGCGGACCTGGCGGGCTTTTTGCATCGGCAGTTCGGCGTGGATGCTGCGCAGTTGGCGCCGCATCTCTATGAGCATCGCGACCGCCAGGCGGTCCGGCACCTCTTCCGCGTCGCGGCCAGCCTCGACTCCATGGTCGTCGGCGAGCCGCAGATTCTGGGCCAAGTGAAGGAAGCCTTCGCCGTAGCGCGCGAGTGCGGCACGGTCTCGGCTCAGCTCGAAAGCCTGCTGCAGAGCGCCTTCGCCGCGGCCAAGCGCGTGCGCACCGAGACCGAGATCGGCTCAAACTCAGTTTCGGTCGCTTCGGTTGCCGTAGATCTGGCGCGCAAAATCTTCGGCTCTCTTTCCGGGCACACCGTGTTTCTGGTCGGCGCGGGTAAAATGAGCGAACTCGCTGCTCGTTCGCTGGTGCAACAGGGCGCGGGCAAGATCCTGGTGGCCAACCGCACGCTGGAGCGCGCCGAAGATCTGGCCGAGCGCTTCCGAGGCCGCGTGGTGCCGTTCGAGCACCTGCACGATACAGCGGACCAGGCCGACATTGTGATCACTTCGACCGGCGCGCCGCATCCCATCTTTCTGCGCGAGCATGGACAGGCCTTCCTGCATCGGCGGCGCAACCGTCCCATGATCTTCATCGATATCGCCGTACCCCGCGACGTCGATCCGGAGATGAATAGGCTCGAAGGCATCTTTGTTTACGACATCGACGACCTTCAAGCGGTGGCCGCGGCGCACCTGGCCGAGCGTGGACGCGTGGCCCAGGACGCCGAAACGCTGATCGCGGCGGAAGTCGAGCGCTTTCAAGAGCGTCGGCGCACGGTCAATGCCGCGCCGGCGATCGTGGCTCTGCAGCGGCAGGCCGAGGAGATTCGCCAGGCCGAACTGCGGCGCATGTCTGCGCGGCTGGGTACGCTCAGCCCCGAGCAGATTGCCGCCGTCGAGGCGCTGACGCGCGGTCTCATCAACAAATTCCTTCATCAGCCCATGCAGGCGATGAAACAGGCCGCGCGCGAAAACGACTCGGCGCGCCTCGAGGCGCTTTGCGATGCATGGTCGTTGCCGCCTGCGCGCGAAGCCGAGCCGTCGCTGGAGTCGGCGGCAGAGGGCGGCGCGGGACAAACGGCCGCCAGCGAGGCCCGAGAGGCGGTGCGCCGGTGAAGCTGCGCATCGGCAGCCGCGGTTCGCAGCTCGCCCTCTGGCAGGCGGAGCACATTGCCGGCCTGTTGCGTGGCCAGGGCCATGCGGTCGAGATCGAGATCGTCAAAACCACCGGCGACCGGCTGCAGGATGTGACCTTTGCCGATGTCGGCTCAAAGGGCATGTTCACGAAAGAGATCGAGGAAGCTTTGGCCGACGGGCGCGTGGACCTCGCTGTACATTCTCTCAAGGACCTGCCCACCGAACTGCCGGCACCGTTCACAGTTGCCGCTACTCCGCCGCGCGCGGACGCGAAGGATGTCTTCGTTTCGGTGCACTATTCGAGTCTGGCGTCACTTCCGCAAGGAGCGCGCGTGGGCACCAGCAGCGAGCGGCGGCGCGCGCAGTTGAGAGCGCTGCGGCCCGACCTTCAGGCGATCGAATTTCGGGGAAACGTCGACACTCGCCTGCGCAAGCTCGGCGAGGGCCAAGTGGAAGGAATTCTGCTCGCCGGCGCGGGCCTCGACCGGCTGGGCAAAACCGACTGGGTGCGCGAACGGCTCGACCCAAAGCATTTTTGCCCAGCGGCGGGGCAAGGATCGCTGGCGATCGAAACGCGCAAAGACGATGAGGCGACGATTGCCGCCGTTTCCTTCCTCGATGATGCCGACACGCGTTTTGCCGTGAATGCCGAGCGCGCGGCTTTGGCGGCGCTGGGCGGCGGCTGCCAGGTGCCTATCGGCGTCCACTGCCGGCCGTCGTTTTCCGACGGCCGCGGAAACATGGAATGGGAGATCTTCGCCGTTGTTGCCGATCCGGCGAACGGCCAGGCAATCCGCATTCATCATCGTGCCTTGCAGAGCGAGATGGGCGCCGAAACGCTGGGCGAACTTGTGGCGCGCATGTTGATGGAATCCGGCGCAGGGCCCTTGCTCGCAGCGCGCGCCGGCGAGGCGGTTCCGTGACCGAGCGGCCGCTGGCTGGGCGCAGAATTCTTGTCACCCGCGCCGCGCACCAGGCCGGCAAGCTGAGCGA
>JASHTH010000721.1 GCA_030040655.1 Acidobacteriaceae bacterium
CGGCCCAGGATTTCGGCCAGCTCGCCGTTGGCGTTGCGCCGCAGCGTGTCCATCTGCCAAAGCCGGTCCTGTGCGGTCACGTAACCCTGCGCCAGGAAAAGGTCGTCCTGCGTGGCGGCGGAGATGTGCGGCACGCCGTGCTCGTCGCGCGCCACGGTCACCGGCGCCGACAATCCCGAGATGTGTTCCGCTCCATCGAGCCGCGGCAATGCCGACAACGTCACCGAACGCAGCCACAACACGCTGCCGCCCACGGCGAGCGCGAGCAACACGACAAGTCCGGCCACGGTCCACACCAGAACGCGCAGCCAGCGGCGCTTCATAGTGCGGGGCGTCGGCTTGTCGACGAGGGCGGGGAAGTGGTTGACGAGTTCGGGATCAGCCATCGGTCAAAGTACAGGATACCGCCGCCACAGGCCTCCGAACCTCTGGCGACCGATCGATCCGTGTGCATTTGGATCGCGTGGGTGCCCCATCCTTGCGGCTTGTCGCGGCTCTGTAACGATTTAGGAAATACTGTAGGGCGAAGCCATGACGCAAAGTCGGCGCGACCAACCCCGGGGTCCCCAACGGCATCTCTTCGTCGTTGGGGCGGTACCAACGGGGAGCGGCGACCTTGGGCAGCGTGCGAACGGACACACTGTTTCCTAAACTCCCCTAGTGTGGGAGCGACCCATTTACGCGGTCAAAGACCAGTTGGCTTGCCCCACTCTTTTCGCCCGCTGTTGGTGAACGGGTGCGATCGCGGCGGCATCCAGCTCCAGTGTTGTTTCATCATCAGGGAATGGAAATACCCGCAACCTGCTGCTCCTGGCTGCGCAACTGCGCGAGCGCCGTTTCATCGAGCAGCGAATAGCGCAGCGCGTGGGCGCCTTTGGGCAGTTCGAGCGCCGTCACCCCATCGCAGACTACGCCGGCTGCGGCATCGAGCCCGCGCTTCCAGCCCGGCTGCGTCGCGTCTCGCACCAGCAGGCTCTCCGGCGCCAGTCCCGCGGCAATGAGCATGGTTTGCGCGATGCGCTGGAACTCGCCCCAGCGCGAAGCGATGCCGATCAGGTCGCGCGCGTGCTCGGGCAGATAGCGCTTCAAGTGCGCCTCCAGTTCCGGCGAGACGGGATGCACCTTGAGCACGGTTAGCTCTGTCCCGGGCGGCAGCAGCTTGCGAACCGTTTCAGCCTTGCTCGGCAATACTGCCGGAATCGCCCCGTCCACGAATCCTGCTGCCATGCACTCCCCGGGACCGCATCCCACAACCGGGAGCGTGAGCGCCTGGCTCATCTCGTGCATCACAATGCGCCGAAGTTCGGCGTCGGGTTCGATCACCAGCCAGCGCGCCGGCGGCGCAAGGGCGAGCCAGCGGCGCAATCGCTCGCGCACCAGCTCCTGCGAGGCGCCGAGCCTGCGCGCCTTGGCAGCCAACTCGCCGATGAGTTGGTCGACCGCCATCTGCGGCGAGAGTGCGGCGGTTGGCCGGGAAGCCAGCACAAACACACCGCTGCCGCGCCGAAACTCGAGCCAGCCGTCGCGTTCCAACTCGCGATAGGCGGCGCTGGCCGTATTGGCGTGGATGCCGAAGCGCCGCGCCAGTTCGCGCGTGCTGGGCAGCCGCTCGCCGGCCCGCAGCTCCTTGCACAAAATGCCGAGCGTGATCTGCGTGATCAACTGCTCACGCAGCGAAACTTCCGCAGTGCGGTTGAGCCAGATTCGCATTCCTATCCCACGGCGCGCTCGGCCTCGGCCGCGGACAACGCTTCGCGCCGGCGCCGCCCGTAAAGAACCAGAACCGCGATCAGCAGCAGCCCGATGATCTCCGGCGCCAGCACGCTGCCTTCGGGGCCGGCCAATCCGCCGCTCCACAGCGGCGATCCGGCCGGCCGCGTGGCGAGATAGTGGCCGGCGGCAACGAAGCCGCTGTCGGGAGTCCCATAGAAGTAGGTCTGGGCCCAATCCCACGCGCCATGGCAGCCAATGGCCCACCAGGCAGAGCCCGTTACCCTGACGCTGACGCAGAAAACAATTCCCATCGCGCCGGCAGAGAAAATGCCGATCCAGGTTTCGCCCCAGTTGGCCGTGTGACCATAGGCGAAGTAGGTTGAAGTGATCCACGCCGCTTGCCAGAACGCCGCGCTAGTTGCTTTCCTAGCATGGAGCAGGAAGCAAGGAAGCGCGCCGAGTAGAGCAAGCAGATACACTCCCGCCGCGCCGCGCCCTTGAATTCTCAAGACTTCGTCCATGCAAATTGCTGTGGCCGCGACGGCCGCCCACCAGAAGTTGATCCCTCGTGCAAGCGTGAAGAGCAGATAGCACCGCATCGTGCCCTCTTCCCTGAGCGCCACCAGGAGAAATGCGCCGCCCCATATCGCAGCGTAGACCAGGATTCTGTCACCGGAGAGCGCCGCGTTCCCGAAGCGCAACCAGCCGCCCGAGGCCAAAATGGCGACAAGCGCTGAGAGTGCGAGAAACCCGGCCAGAGTCCCGCTCGCAAAGCGGGCCGAGCGTCGTGGCCCGCGCAGGTTGTAATCGAGCATTCTCCGGCCTTCAATCGACGCCAGGATGGCTATCGCGGCCAGCATTGCCAATGCGCTGATCAGCTCGCCAAAGAGAGCCGTCCTTGGCGAAAACCCCTCTCGAGGTTGGATCAGGCCAACGGTGACGCACAGAGTTCCAAGGAACGACGAAAAAACACGCTCAAGAATGTAAAACAAGAGCACCGACCATCCTGCCCTCAATCCCTGATCGCCCCAAAAGACCCACCGAAGGCTTCGAGCTTCGTTGCGGCCCCCGTGGGGGTCGAGCGACGCAGGAGGCGAAGCTGGCGGCGACGCAGCGGAGTCCAGTCCGGGCAGGGAACTCGGGTGCTCAGGATCCATTCCAGCTCCTTGGAGGCAAAGACGGAGATATGGCTTCTCGGCTCGATGCTTGCCGAGAATTCTATCCCGAGCCGGCGCAGATGTCCCCGAAGGGCTCTAACGTGGTTCCCATCGCGTACGGCTAATCTTCGCGTAGCGCCACGATCGGGTCGACGGTAGCAGCGCGCCGCGCCGGAATCCAGCTCGAGAATAAGGCGATCGCGGCGATCGCGACGGGAATCGACGCGAAGACCGCCGGATCGTTCGGGCTGACGCCGTAGATCAGGTTGGCCACGCCGTTGGCCAAGGCACCGGCCAGAAGAAGACCGATTCCCAGGCCGGTGCTGGTGAGAATCGCGGCGCGGCGCAGGATCATGCGCAGCACATCTTGGCGCCGCGCGCCCATGGCCAGCCGCACGCCGATCTCGCGCGTGCGCTCGCCGACGAGATTCGCCATCACGCCAAAGATGCCGATTGCCGCCAGCACCAACGCGATGAGCGCATTCACTCCCAGCAGCACGGCTACGTACACCAGGCCGGTAAGCTTCTCGTTCATGAACTTGGCGTAGCCTTCGACGTCATCCAGCGGCAAAGCGGGATCGAGCGCGGCCAGGGATCTGCGCACCGCAGGCGCCATGGCGAGCGGGTCGCCCTTGGCGACGATGGAATACATAGCGTCGGTCGGCGGCACCTGCGCGACGTTCATGTAGATGGCGCCGGGCCGGCCTCTTCGGAACATGAAGTAATCCGTGTCGCCGACGACGCCCACAATAGTGAGCCACGGCGTTTGGTCCGCGCCCGATCCCATGCGGATGCGCTTGCCCATCGGGTCCTGCCCGGGGAAGTAATCCGCCACAAACTGCCGGCTCACCACCGCGACCGGCGTTGCGCCAAGGTTGTCGCCTGGGGCGAATTCCCGGCCTGCGATTAACGGGATGCGGAATGCGCCGAAGTATCCGGCGCTCACCGGCAGTCGCAGCGCGGCCTGGTACTGGCCCGGCGCCACAGGGCGGTTCTCGATCTGGAAATCGTCCAGCCAGCCATCGTCGCTCGAAGGCAACGTCGACGTCATCTCGGCGTGCACGACGCCGGGCAGCGCCTGCAGCTTGGCGAGACTCTCGTTGTACCACGCGGCCTGTTTTTGCGCGGTGATGTATCGCGCTTGCGGCAAATGGACGCCGAAGACCAGCATGTGCGCCGGATCGTACTTGTCGGTGACATGCAGCATCGCCGCCATGCCCTTGGCCATCAGCGCCGCTCCTACCACCAGCGCCACGGCGAGCGCGATCTGCGCCACGGCAAAGGTGTTGCGCAGCCACCGGCCGCGGCCTCCGGCTACGGAACGCGACCCGGACTTCAATTGATCGGCGAGATTCACGCGCAGGGCTTCGAGCGCCGGAGACAAGCCCGCGGCCACGCCCGCGGCAATGGCCAGCAGCACGGACAATGCGATGGAACGCCCATTCAACGAGATGTTGGACCAGCCGGCCATGTACCGCGCGACTTTCTCCGGCATCGTGATCTCGGTCAAATGCAGATACACCTGTGCATAGATCAGTCCAAACGCCGCTCCGATCAGCCCGAGCAGCATGCTTTCGGTGAGCAACTGGCGCATCAGCCGGGTGCGCCTGGCGCCCAGCGCCGTGCGCATGGCGATCTCGGGCCGCCGCGCAATGCCGCGCGCAAACTGCAGGTTGGCGACGTTGGCGCACACCACCAGCAGAACAAACAGTGTGGCTGCCTGGACCAGCTTCATGTAGAGCGGCGTAAGATCGCCATTGATGTCCTTGAGCAGCGGCGTCACGCGCACGCTCCACCCCTTGTTGGTCGCGGGATACTGCTGTTCGAGCCGTTTGGCAATCGTGTTCAGCTCGCTCTGCGCCTGCTTTGCGGTGACTCCGCTCCGCAGCCGGCCGAGGACGAGGTAGTCGCGAGCGCGGCGGTCGGCAAGCTGCGCATCCGTGGGAGCCAAAGGAAGAAACAGATCCACCGTCGACGGGTATTGCATCGCCTTCGGCAGAACGCCGATGACCGTGTAGGCATGCTGATCGAGTTCGATTGTGCGTCCTACAACGCCGGCGTCGCTGGCGAAATGATCGCGCCAGAAGGCATACCCGAGCACGGCGACATCGTTGCGCCCGCGCTCTGTTTCACTGTGCGTGAAGACGCGGCCGAGGAACGCGTTGGTCCGCAACACGCTGAAAAACGCAGGGGTGGTGAGATCCGCCGAGATGTGTGCGGCATCGCCGGCGCCGGTCAGGCTCATATCGGCCGGCTCGCGTACCGCCAGTTCCTCGAAAGACCGGCTTTGCCGCTGCCAGTCGGCGAAATCCGGCAGGGGAACTGCGCTTTCGTCGTTGTGGGCCTGCCACGCGTAAATCGTCACCACCTGGTTCATCTCCGGCACGGCGAGGGGACGCAGAACCACGGCGTCCATCATGCTGAAGATTCCGGCGTTGGCGCCGATGCCGACCGCCAGCGTCAGCACGGCCGTGATGGCGAATCCGGGCGACTTGCGAAGCTGCCGCAGCGCATAGCGCAAATCCTGGAGAAAGCTGTGCATTGAAATCCTCCTCGCCGGAATCGGTTTTGCCACACTGGATCAT
>JASHTH010000722.1 GCA_030040655.1 Acidobacteriaceae bacterium
GACCGCGAGCGGCGCAAGCTGCACGAGGGCGCGGTCGACGGCATCGGCACCGACTTGGGCAAGTTCTGGATCAAGGACGCCGAGGGCAAGAAGCTGGTGGATGAGACGCCCGCGTTGCCGACGCGGGCCGTCGCCTTCAAGCTGGTGGCCGACGCGCTGCACTCGCCCGATTTCGTAGAGCCGGCGGCGATCGGCCATCGCATGGTCTCCGGCGGCCCCACCGTGCAGGAGAACCAGCGCATCACACCCGAGCTCATCGACGAGATGGAGCGCTATACGGCGTTTGCGCCGCTGCATACGCCCATCGCCGTCTACATCATGCGCGAGGCGCTGCGCCTGTTTCCCGGCGTGCCCAACTTCGTGTGCCTCGACACGTATTTTCATCGCACCATGCCCGAGGTTGTGCGGCACATGCCCATTCCGGAGGAGTACTCGACGATGGGCGTGCGGCGTTACGGCGCGCACGGCATTTCGTATGAATCGATCGTCTACCAGTTGCAGCCCGACGTGCCGGAACGGCTGGTCGTTGCGCATCTCGGTAACGGCGCGTCGATCACGGCGATTCGCAACGGAAAGTGCCTCGATACGTCGATGGGACTGACGCCGACCGGCGGCCTGATCAGCGGCACGCGGACAGGCGATATCGATCCCGGGGTGCTGCTCTTCATTTTGCGCAGGATTGCCGGCACGGGGGTAAGCGCGGCGGAGGCCGCCGATCAGCTGGAAACTGTCGCCGCCAAAAAGGCCGGCCTGCTGGGCATGAGCCGGCTCTCGAACGACATGCGCGAGTTGCGCGAAGCGATCGGCGAAGGCAACGCCGACGCGCGGCTGGCCGTGGACAAATTCACCTGGACGATCGCCCGATGGATCGGAAGTTTCTATGCCGAGCTTGGCGGCCTCGACATGCTGGTATTTACCGGCGGCATCGGCGAAAACGACATCGACTCGCGCGCGGAGATCTGCTCAGGTTTAGGCGCGTTGGGCGTTGTGCTCGATGCGCAGCGAAATAACGTGCGCGGCGCGGCGACGATCTCGGCGAACGAGTCGCGTGTGACGGTGCGGGTGATTCCCCCGGCCGAGGACTTGATGATTGTGAATCACGTGGTGCGGATGATGGGTAATTGAGCCGGGGAATCGCATTAAGGAAGATGCTTTGGCAGCATCAGCAGTTTGAGGCGCTTGCCCATTCTCCCGAACTCTGGATCGGCGCTCACCAAAGTAGCGTTGGAGCGAATCGCCAGTTCTGCTGCGAAGCAATCCGCCAAACCGAGTTTGTACAGACGTCGCAGTTCCGCGGCAGACATCGACTGGTCAGCGTCGGGCGAATCGAATCCGACCAGCACCGCAATTCGCTGGACCGCTTTCTTCACTTCGCCGGGTGAGAAGTATCGCGTGGAAACATAATAGACTTCGGCAAGATTGACCACGGACATCCGCAGACGAGTCAGACCCTTGTCGGACTGAATCATCAGCTCCTGGATTTTGCGGACACCCGGTTCATTGCGAAAGTACCGCACCAGTGCATTCGCGTCCAATACGTACGCTTTCACCGGAATTCCTCAATCTTTGTTTCTTCCCTTTCGCGCTCTTTTCGCTTCTCCTCCATCCACCACGCTTCCACATCTTCTTCTATGTGGCTCATGCAGCCTCGAAGCGCCAACACATCCTGCAGCGCCGTAGGTTCTACGGTAAGCTTTCCGTTTGCCTCTCCGAAGACGACTCTCGATCGGGGTTTGATCTTGAATCTCGCCCGCAAATCAGCGGGGATCACCAATTGTCCCTTCGAGCTGACAGCCGCGCTGCGCGTCATCTGTCTTACCTCCTGGTAAGACAGATTCTAATCTGAATTCGACCGCCAGTTCAAATCATTGCGCCCTTCGTGCGTAACGCTTGTTCTACACTGAAAGGTGGTTTCGCGAGAGATTCTAAATGACCACCACAGCTGTCTCGGTTCACCGCGAAAGCCAGCCGTCGGCAGAGCTTCGCCGTTTTGCGTGGGCGGTGCTGGCCTATTTCATCGCGGTGATTCTGTGGGGCGGCCTGGTGCGCGCCACCGGGTCGGGCGCAGGATGCGGCGATCACTGGCCGCTGTGCAACGGCACGGTGATGCAGCACTCGCCGCGCGTGGACACGATCATCGAGTTCACGCACCGCGTCACCAGCGGCATTTCGTTCTTCTCTGCCGTTGGACTGCTGGTCTGGACGTGGATGGGAACCGTGCGCGGCCACCTGGCGCGCGCGGCGGCTGCGGCTGCGGTCGCGTTTACGCTGGTGGAAGCGATCCTCGGCGCGCTGCTGGTCAAGCTCGGGCTCACGGCGCAAAGCACCTCGCCGTTGCGCGCGCCGTATCTGGCGCTGCATTTGACGAACACGCTGCTGCTGCTGGCCGCGCTGACGCTGGCAGCGCATTTCCTGAGCCGGCGGAGCGGATATCTGCGCCACGAGATTCGCGTCGTTGCGCCATTGGCGGCAATCGCCGGACTGGCCTTGCTGCTGATCGTCGGCGTCACCGGGTCGCTGGCGGCGCTGGGCGACACGCTCTTTCCGGCGGTTTCGCTGCGCTCAGCGCTCACGCAGGACTTTTCTTCGACGAGCGCATGGCTTGTGCGCTGGCGGTGGACGCATCCGACGGTCGCCGTTTTGGCAAGTGTATTTCTTGCGTGGATGGTGCTGCGCGCTTTCCGCTCCCAGCATCAGAACCATCGCCGGCTCGTCGGACTGGTGATTGCGCTGATTGCGGCTCAATGCGTGCTCGGTGCGCTCGATGTCGTGCTGCTGGCGCCGGTGTGGCTGCAGATTGTGCACCTGCTGGGCGCCGATCTGCTGTGGGCAGCGCTGGTGGTGCTGACGGCGAGGATCGCGCTGCGGCCATTCCAGCAGGTCAGCGAGACAGCAAGTCAGCGAGTGAGCAAGTCAGCAAGTTAGCGAGTTAGCAATCTTCGATCTCTTTGCTCTAATCCCTGGAACCGGATGCATAAATCTCCAAAGCCGGCTGCTCAACGTCCCTCAGGGGCTAAAGCAATTCCTGAGTCACTGTATCCCGGAGTCGCTATACTTGAGTCGACGCGACCCCAAGGAGCGGCGACCTTGCACTAAACCCAAAAGGCCACAGCAACTCAGGAATTGCCGTAAAGCCCCAAGTTTTATGCGCCTTTTGCGGCACGACTGAAGTCGTGCCCTTTCACAAAAATATTTGTGCATCCAGTTCTGCCCTCCAATCGCACTCTCTATTCTCTAGTCCCTCAGTCCTGCCTATTTCACCAGCACGCCTGCGGCCGGATAGCTTTGGCCGTTGGCTGTCGCTTCAATCACCGGCAGCTCGGGTGTTGCGGTGAGATTCTCGATCGTGCCGTCGTGCAGCAACACCGTGTCCTCGACCTTCCCGCCGCGGATGCTCGGGTTCCACGCGAAGGCCTGGTGATTGACCACGGTCTCAGTGCCGGTGGGCGTGGCCAGCCATTCGCGCTCCCAGTAACCGGTGGGTCCGCCCTGGTGGTGGAACTTCTCTTCGCCGGGATAGCCTTGCGCGGCGTAA
>JASHTH010000723.1 GCA_030040655.1 Acidobacteriaceae bacterium
AACCCGGCCCCCTGCATGGCGCGATGCAAGTCCGATATTTGGTAAGAGTGAGTCTCGATCTCGACGACGTTTTGCCACGAGCGAAAGGTCCTCTTCCAGCCATAACCTTTCGTAGCTGGATGGACGTCGGCGATCAAAACGAAGGCATTTTGCCTGCAGATTCTGGCCGCTTCGCCGGCGAATGCCGTCACGCCGTCAAGATAGGAGAGAAGAAAGGACGCCAGAATCCAATCGCAAGACCCTGAATGGAGCCGGGTATCACGGCAATCTGCTCTTATCAGGCGCACGCTTGGGGGAACTTTCTTCGACGCATGCTCCAGCATCTCGCGCGAGAAATCGACTCCAACGATTGAACGCGCGCCAATTCGCGCAAGTTCGACGATCGATCGCCCGGTCCCGCAACCCAGATCGACAACATCGCATTCCGCAGCCAGCGGGAGCAGCGAAGCCAGCAGCCGCTGCTCCAGCGACAGCAATGGGTTGGGAGTCGTATCGTACTCGGAAGCCCACAGCCGGTAGGCCTCTTGCGCAGGCAGGAATCTCGGCGCCGGGCAATCGCTCATATACTCTCCACCTTGGGCCTGCGCAGCCGGATAAAGTCGTGCGCCAGACGCAACTCGAAGGGGAAGAAGTAAAAGCGCAGCGCGTAGCGCCAGGCGCCCAGTAACTTGAGTAACTTCCTGCTCCATTCGGGGGCCTGGATGTCCTGTACCGTGGGCCAACGGCAGGCAAGAACAGTCTCAAAGTTATCAATAAGCCTTCGCGTCGAGTTTTTCATCCATGGCATGGAAGGATTGACACGGACGGTGAAATCAAACCATTTTTTGGTGGCCCATCCCTCCGGTGTCGACGGAAAAGTTACTTTGCCGTCGACGTTGCCATACATGGTCTTGGGTTGCGGGACGGGAGTATAGTGCTGCAGGATGATCTCCGACGCCGGGTTCAGACGCTTAATGCGGCGAATGAAGGAGATGGTCTCGCGAGTGTCGCGCCGAGGATCGCCGGGATTGCCGATGACAAAGGAGAATTCGGGAATAATTCCGGTCTCCGCCATGCGAACGGCAACTTCGAGGGTCTCGTCGGTAGTTATGCCCTTGTTCATCTCCCTGAGCACCCAGTCCGATCCGGATTCGGCGCCGTAGAAGATCATGGTGCAGCCGGCCTTGCGAATGGCCTTCAGCGTGGCTGTCGAGTAACGGGAGACGATGTCGATTCTGCCTTCGCACCACCAGCGCAGGCCGAGCGGCGCCAGCCTTTCCATCAACTCGACGGTATGATCCTCGCGCATGAAGAAATTCATGTCGTAGAACTGCACGCCGTCGATGCCGTAGCTGTCCACAAGGTGGCGCAGGATGGCCTCTGTGCGCGCTGGCGACTCCATCTTTTCGCGATTGCCGAAGGCCACGCCAATGGCGCAAAAACGGCACTGGAATGGGCAGCCGATGCTGGCCTGGTGCGCAGCGGTGCGCCTTCCGAAGTAGGAAGGGCGAAGATACTTGTCGACGTCCAGGCGATGAAACGGGCTCCATGGAAAAGCGTCGGGGCCGAGCATCGCGCGTTCGCCATTGTGGCGATGCGATCCATCGGACGACTTGTACGACAGGCCTGCAACGGTGGAGAATTCGCGTTTGCCGCGAAGGCCCTCGATCAATTCCAGCAAGGTGATTTCGCCCTGTCCGCGCACTGCAAAATCGACATAGGAGGCGTTCAAGGCGGCATCCCGATAGAGCGAGGGAAAGTAACCTCCCCAGACGATGGGAACCCGAGGAAATTCGGAACGGATGGTTTGGCAACTGTGCATTGCAGAAACCATCTGTGGGCCCGGCATCACACTTACCGCAAGTAACTCGACCCGATGGTTGCGGCAAAGCGCGCGAATCGCAGCGTCCGGATCCGGCTCCAGGTTTCCGTCGACAATCTCGTAAGTTTCACGGCCCTCGAGCACCGCCGCCAAAGCCAGGACCGACAGGGGAAAGCGACGGTTCTTCGGCTTTGTGAGCCGTGGATAGTAAAGAACGATCATCGTTTCACACTCGCATGAGCGACGGCCCGGCCGAGATAGATGTGGAATTGCGAGGGCGCGCGCCTGCCGGCGATGTGCGCTACTGCCGGACGCAGAGCCCAGCGCGACCCATACCACGGAGAGAATCTTTGCCACCGAATTCCGAGCGACTCCAGATCTTCCAGACGGCTCTGCGTAAGATACAGCTGGCCGCCCATGGATCCTGCATTCGTCCCAAACTTGCGCTGGAACTCGGCGGATTTTTCCTGCACCATCGCCTGCCCGTCGGTTTCGCGGCGATAGGTAGGCGAGTCGACGATGAGAATGGCGCCATGCGCCGCAAGCACGCGCAATGATTCCCACAAGGTCCGCCGGAAATCCTGGGAATAGTGAAGAGACGCGTTGAAAACCACAAGATCGAATTGACCGGCAACAAAGGGAAGGTGATCCATTTCGGCCTGGAACCTGGGAAACATGGCATCGAGCGCGGATTCGAAGTGCCTGGCCGCGCCCAGTCCGTCGCCGGAGTTCACGGAGATATCGATGGCAACGGAAGCGTGGCCGGCAAGCGCCAAGCGGTAACTCATCCAGCCATTGCCGGCGCCCAAATCGAGAACGCGCAGGCGTCTGCGTCCCGAGCGGTGTATTTGTTGGGGAAGAATGTGGGCCAGCACATAG
>JASHTH010000724.1 GCA_030040655.1 Acidobacteriaceae bacterium
CCGACAGGCTCGCCGAGCAACTGGATTCCGATCCGTCATTGATCCACCGCCGCTTTCCCGAGCTCGATATCGGCAGCACTGCCTTTCGCCGCATGCGGCTGAATGGCGCTACGCTGCTGCACGTTACTGCAGAGTACGGAAACGTCGAGGCCGCGCGCCTGCTGCTCGATCGGGGCGCGGATGTGAATGCACGCGCGATGATCGACGAACAAGGGGTCGGCGGGCAGACGCCGCTCTTCCACGCGGCCTCACAGTTCTACGACTACGGCCTACCCATGGTGGAGTTCCTCGTCGAGCGCGGCGCGGATTTGACTGTGCGAGCCAAAATTCCTGGGCACTATGAGATCGAGGACGAATTTGTCGATTGCACACCGCTCGAATATGCGGAGAAGTTTCCGGGGTCGGAGAACCAGACCGTGGCCTTCCTGCGCGAAGCGATGCGTCATTGATTGCTGTGTGTCTGGTCCCGCCCTTTCCGCACAGAACGCGGAGGGAGCAGGGGCCTTCAGGCCCCTGAATAAGGGCCTCCGACTGTCAGGCCTTCAGGCCCGGAACTTTCTCCTTCCGCACCCCCCACTTTTCGCCCGATATTGGCGAAAGGGTCTTCATCGGACCACGAGTCGCAGACCCGGGTCCGGACTATACTGCTGATACATCGCTGAGCCCAGCATATGAACCCTCACTATCACAGGCTGGCAGAAGGATTGGAACTCATAACTCTTTTCTTTATTGCTCCAGCGCTTGCAATCGTCATCGCGTACAAGGCATGGCGAGAAAGAGCCAGCCCTAAGCAGTATGGGATGCGGTGCTTCGCGTCCGGCGGAGCCGCTGTTGTGCTTTTCACGTTCGCAAAGTGGATTGACGCAGACATCAGAACCCCCCAGTATCTCCTGCAGTTGGCCTGTGCTCCGTTGAGCTTTCTTCTTTTCGGAGTGTGCATCGGGAGCTTCTTCTCCGTGCTCCTGCGCATGAGGTATTGGCACAAGTCAACCCGCGCAATGTGATCAGAGCATGCCGGGTGCCCCCGGTCCGTGTTTTCGGACCGGGGATGAAAATTCGTCGCGCCCCGAATGGTAATCTTCCCCTCGGGAGACTGAGCCTTGGCGCAGCCGACGCAAACGAATTCTGCAACCGCGACCTCCGTGGCAGGTCCCGTCCGCCTTCACCGCGCCCTCGGTCTCTGGAACCTGATCATCATCGGCATGGTCATCATCCAGCCCACGGCGCCCATGGGCATCTACGGCGTGATCAGCAACAAGGCGCACGGCCACGTGGTGACCACCATCCTCATCGCCATGGTGGCCATGCTCTTCACCGCCATCAGCTACGGCCGCATGGCCCGCGTCTATCCCAGCGCCGGATCGGCGTACACCTACGTCGGTCAGGAGATGCACTCGGCCCTCGGCTACATCGTGGGCTGGGGCATGGTGATGGACTATCTGCTCAATCCGCTCATCTGCACGGCCTTCTGCGCCAAGGCAGCCATGAACATCCTGCCCGGCCTGTCCTATTACGTGTGGATCGTGATCTTCGCCGCCTTCTTCACCTGGATGAACCTGCGCGGCATCAAGACTTCAGCCAACTTCGACGAGGCGCTTTGCGCGGGCATGTTTCTTGTTGTTCTCATCTTCCTTGGCGCGGTGGCGCGGGCCGTGTGGCAGGCTTATCACGGCGTCGCGTTTTATACGCATCCGTTCTATGAGCCCGGTCAATTCCACATGAAGACGATTTTCGCCGGCACGTCGGTCGCCGTGCTCAGCTACATCGGCTTCGACGCCGTCTCCACCCTCTCTGAGGAGGTCGAAAATCCGCGCCGCAACATCCTGCTGGCCACGGTGCTGCTCTGCCTCATCGCCGGCCTGCTCTCGGGCATCGAGGTGTACGCGGCGCAGCTCATTTGGGGATCGAAACCGTTCCCCAGCGACCAAGTGGAGTCGGCCTTCGCCATCGTCTCGCGGCAGGCGGGAGGCGCCATCCTGTTCCAGATCGTGAACTTCACGCTGCTCGTCGCCAACATGGGCTCGGGCATGGGCGCGCAGTTGGCCGCCGGGCGCCTGCTCTACGGGATGGGCCGCGGCAATGCGCTGCCCAAGAAGATCTTCGGCGCCATCGAGCGCAGGCACCGCATTCCGCGCAACAACATTCTTCTCGTCGGCGCCTTCGCGCTCGCCGGCGCCGGTACTCTCGAGTTCTTTGCTTCGCGCCTGGGCGGCGGAGCCTACGAGATCGGCGCGCAGTGCCTCAACTTCGGCGCAGTCATCGCGTTCATGGGCGTGAACGCCGCGTCATTGATCCATGAAGCGCGTCCCACCAGCGGCAGGAATCCCGTCGTCCTCGTCATGGCCGCGCTCGGTTTCCTGCTCTGCGGCTTTATCTGGCTCAACCTCAGCCGGCCGGCGCTGATTCTCGGAGCTTCATGGATGGCTCTCGGCATCGCTTACGGCGCGGTGCGTACCCGCGGCTTCAAGGCCGAGCTCGTCACCTTTGAGATTCCATCCGACACGGCGTGATGCGCGGAGCGCCGCCGCGAATGAATCGGGATCTGCAGAGCAGTGTGACGGCGCGCAGATGCGGGCACACGCCTCCCCATTCGGAAAAGCTCTCCAGAGACGGGAAGGAATTTGCAACCTAGCTTTTCTTTGAGGTGACGGCAGAGAACGCCGAAACCAACTGGTTCACCCGCTTGCTGCCACAGTGCGGACACGTTACGGCGCTGCCCTTCTCCATGTCTGAGATGTGAAGGGCCTGGGTGAACTCTTTGTTGCAATCCTCACAGTGAAAGACGTATTGGGACATGGCCGCTCTCCGCGGGCATTATAGCGCCGTTTCTTGTGGAAGGTACGGGGCGCTCATTCCGGCAAGCGCAAGATGTGCGCGCGGTCACACAATCGCTCCGGCAATTTTGGGCGCAGGTGTGGATGACGGGCTTCGATCGCGCGCGAGCCACCTGCAGCAACCACGGCGATGTGCTACACTTCGGCGGGTAAACGCTTTCTCAATTCAACTCGTTCGATCGGGAAAGAGGCGCGGCCGGCGGCCTGCAGCTTCCAGAAGCACCGCCTTTTCTCCCGTGCTTAGCGCTTGACAGCGCGGTGAGTAAAACCATTTACTTGAGTGCGAACGTCCGAGGAGCCTTGCGGACGGTCCGACTCGATTCCAGGAAAAGCATGTTCGCGACGCTCCCAGCCTTCGTTGCCCACGGCCTTCTCGGCGCGATGCCCGTGCAGCTGGCCTTTGCCGAGGATCCGCTGGCGCATTTGGGTCGGCTCGACTTGGCCGTCATCGCCATTTACTTCGGCATGGTGATCTGGATCGGCTTCTATCTGAAGGGCCGCTCCAACACCAGCGAAGAGTTCTTCATGGCCGGCCGCGAGATGACGGCTTGGATCGCGGGTCTGAGTTTTGTCTCGGCCAATCTAGGCTCGCTCGAGCTGATGGGCTGGGCCGGCTCAGCCTACCAGTACGGCATCCTGGCCACTCATTGGTACTGGATCGGCGCCATTCCGGCGATGATTTTTCTCGGCCTGGCGATGATGCCGTTTTACTACGTTTCAAAGACGCACTCGGTGCCAGGTTACCTCAAGCTGCGCTTCGGCGAGCATGCCCGCGTTCTGGCCGCCATCAGCTTCGCCACCGAGATGATTCTGATGAGCGGCGTGAACATGTTCGCCATGGCCGTGGTGATGAAGGTGGTTCTCGGCTGGGACCTGAACTTCAGCATCATCGTCTCCTCGGTCGCGGTCGCGGCCTATGTCGGCCTGGGCGGGTTGCGTTCGGCGATCTTCAACGAAGTGCTGCAGTTCATTTTGATCTGGGCCGGCGCGCTGCTGGTGCCGGTGCTGGGACTGGTCCAATCCGGCGGATGGATGGGCCTGAAGGCCAAGATTCTCTCCAATCTCCACAACGACAGCTATTTCCACCTGTGGCGCGATACCGGGCAATTCTCAGCCAACCCCATGGGCGTCCACTGGACCGGCATCGTTTTCGGCCTGGGTTTTGTCATCAGTTTCGGCTACTGGACCACGGACTTTCTCGTGGTGCAGCGCGTTCTGGCGGCGCACAACCTGCGCGCCGCGCGCATGGCGCCGATCATCGGCTCGTTCTTCAAGATGGCGGTTCCGTTCATCGTCATCCTGCCCGGCCTGCTCGGTCTGGTGCTGTTGCAGAACCCCGACAACAGCCGCCGTATTCTGGTCGGCCAGGACGTGGTCAGCGCCTGCGCCCCCAATTCCAGCCAGAACGGCGTCATCGATCCGACGGCGTGCTCCTCGGCGATGAAGACGCAGACGCCGCTGCCCGCCACTTACCGGGACCGCGTGCTCGATGGCGCGCCTGGGTACGGGCTGCACAGCTACAACGAAGCGCTGCCGCTCATGATGGTCCGCTATCTCGGCCCCGGCCTGCTCGGCCTGGGCATTACGGCGCTGATCGCCGGCTTTATGAGCGGCATGGCGGGCAACGTGAGCGCCTTTTCGACGGTGTGGACGTACGACTTGTATCGCGCGCTCATCGTCAAAAAAGCTTCCGACAGCCACTACGTCATGGTCGGGCGGCTTTCGATTTTGATCGGCGTCGCCGTCTCCATCGGCACCGCTTATCTGGTCATGCATGCCCACGGCATCATGGACTACGTGCAGGCGCTGTTCAGCATCTTTGTCGCGCCGTTGCTG
>JASHTH010000725.1 GCA_030040655.1 Acidobacteriaceae bacterium
AGAGCTTGAAGGGATTTGTGGTAATGAAGTTGCCGGCGAAGTGCGCTGCTGGGCTGCTGCCGTTCCTGCTGGCCGGTTGTGTGCATAAGAACAACCAGGCCCAGGTGCAGCAGCCGGCGCTGGCTCCGCCTATCGTCGATACCCCGCCACCTCCGCCGGCCAACAAGCCCACCGATCTTCCTCCGCCGGTGCTCACAGCGCCCAAGCCAACGACCACGACCACGGCGTCGGCGCAACCGCCAACACCACCTCCGCCCAAGCCGAAACACAAGAAGCCCAAGCCAAAGCCCCAGGAGCAGCCGCAGCAACCGGCGGCTACCACCGAGCAGGCTTCGAACGGGGCAGCGCCTGCCGAGAGCGCGATCGGCCAGCTTTCGACCGGGGACCCAGCCGATGTGCGCACCCAGACGGCGAACTCGATCGCGGCCACGGAGAAGACGCTGAAGGAGATCATGGCTAAGCTGGACGCGCAAGAGCAGAAGACCGCCGCACAGATCGAAGAGTTTCTGAAAGAAGCAGAGAAAGCGTTGACGAGCGGCGATGTCGATGGCGCTGAAACGCTGGCCGCCAAGGCCAAGGTGCTGCTGGGCGAGCTGACAAAATAGTCATGTCATCAGAGGCTTTTCGTCCGCCTGATTCCATTGCGTTTCCGGATCATTCTCTGTGTTCGCGGGGCCCTCTCCAAGGCCGGAATTTGCAAAACTGGATGCCCGCCCACGCTCAATCGGTATATAGTTTTTGGATTGATACAGGAGGCTGATTCCCGGCCCCTCTACGGCAATTCCTGAGTTGCTGTGGCCTTTCGGATTCCGTCCAAGGTCGCCGCTCCCTGGGGGTCGCGTCGACTTGAGTACAGCGGCTTCGGGATACAACGACTCAGGAATCGCAATAAAAGGCCGATCGGTGCGAGGTCGAAATCCTATGTGGGTCTTGTTGAAGGACCGGCGCGTCCGCCGTTGGGCTGCACTTACTCTTGCCATTTTCGTATGCATGATCGGCGAGATCGTTCACTTCAGCCGAGCCGTTCACGCCGGTCAGGCGGCGCCTCCGGCATCCCGTGAAATCCAACTCGGGAACGCGCGCGCAGATTCTTCGTATGCGCTGACGGTCGCGGTCAAAAACCCGGTCCAGATGCAGGCGGGCGACGCCGTCCACGTTACGGTGAAAGATGCGCAGGGCGAAGTCGACTCGAAGTGGCTTCATCCCGCCGACCTCGATTTCTATCTCACGGTCAAGCCGCGCGCCGCGGGCCCGGTCACGGTGAGCCTGACTGCGCCATCCGGCGAGCAAGCTCCCGAAATCGCCACGTCGTTGCGCAAAGTCCCCGCGCCGGCGCCTGCCCTCTCTTCTTCAGGAAAGCGCGGTGTCATCGCCATGGCGCCGAACGGCACGTGGCAGCAGGCGCAGCCGTTCGAGCTCGGCCAGACCATCTTCGGCAGCGACGACGAGCGGCCTTACGCGCCCTCGCCAAACGAAGACCGCTACGCGGCGATGCTCAAGGGCCTTCAGTGGTTCAAGTTCACCTTCCGCGAAAAACAGCCGCGGCTGGTCTATTTCGAACTCACCGTGACCGATCGCGAAGTGCCGCTCGACGTTGACATCTTCCAGTTGGGCAAGAACGAGGACGGCAACGCCGATGTGGTGCCCTTCACCACAGGCGAGTTTGTCTACCAGATCGAGGCCACGCAGAATTACCCCGGCCTGTACAAGTTCCGCACGCGCGTCCTGCAGCCGGGCCAGGAGTATTACGTGCGCGTGGCCGCGAATCACCCCGCTTTCCAACTGCGCACCTACGAATACGGCGTTCCACCCTACGCCGACCCGCACGAAGCGGTGCGCGCGGGCATGGATTTCCTCATCAACATGGGCGACACCTGGCTCTCGAACACGCCGCGGCGCGGCGCGGTAGCTCTGCGCACCGTGATGCAGCACTCGGAGACGCAGCTCTGTATCGCCTGCCATCCCACTCAGTTCACTACGCGCGGCTATCTGCGCGCCGTCGAGAACGGCTACGCGCCCACGCAGCGCGCCTCGCTCGAATTTCTCACCGACCGCATCTACAACAACACGCGCCCGCTTTACGGCGAGCCGGGCACGAACTGGGTGCGAGTCATCTATTCCGCGCGCACCGTGGCCAGCCGGCTGCCCATGATCGCGCACGCCTTTGAGCAGAACGTGACGCACGATGTGCCGCGCAAGAACTTCGACGTGCCCTACGCCGAGTACCTCAAGATCCACTACAAGGGCGTGACCAAAATGCCCGGCGACGAGCCCGACGGCTGCGAGCCCGACATCAGCCCCTTCGAAATCGCCGAGCAAAGCTGGCATACCTTCGACATGGTCTACAACCAGACGCACGATGCGTCGTGGCTTGCCGAGCGCGACCACGTGGAAAGCATGGCTTTGGCCTACGAGCCGAAGAACTTCATCGACGTCGACTGGAAGATCATGTTCCTCTCTGAGATCGATCGGCAGAAGTACGCACAGCGGATCGACGCGCTGATCGACAAGCTCTACCAGTATGAGAACGCCGACGGCGGCTGGCCGTACCAGTTCGACAAGAAGGGCAAGCCGGCGGACTTCATTTCTTACAACGCCGTGCTGGCGCTGGCCGAGGCCGGCCGACGCCCTGAGATCGATCCCAACATGGCGCGTGCCGTAAAGGCCATGCTGGCCGCGCAGCGGCCTGAAGGCAGTTGGGAGGGCGACCCGGTCTACCAGGGCTTCAACACGCCTTTCCGCGCCACGCAGTTTGCGGTGATGGCGCTGTCGACGCTGTATCCGGGCTCAACGAAGGAGAAGAACTGGGACGCGGCCTACCCGGCGCCGCCAACGAAGCTCGCCAAAAACGACCTGCCGCTGCTGCTTGAACAGCTCGATCAGTTCTGGGACCCGGCGCCTGAGTCGGTGCTGCGCCAAATTCGCGACGCGCTCGTAGACAGCGATCAACCGCTGGCCCGCGAAGCCGCCGCGCGCGCCCTAGG
>JASHTH010000726.1 GCA_030040655.1 Acidobacteriaceae bacterium
GGGGCGCCACGCGATCGGCCAGCTTGAGCAGGCTTACGACGTGCTCGAGCAGGCCGCCGAGCCAGGCGTGGTGAAGCTGACGCGCCGCGGGCGCCTCGCGATAGGCCTGCGCGAGTTGCGGATCCGCAAGCAGCGTGGTGAGCAGCCGCTTGAGGTCCGGCTGGGTGAATGAGTCCACGAAACCCATGAGCTCGTTCCAAAGCTCGTCGACGTCGCAGGTTGTCGCCGGCATCAGGTCGGTCTTGTCCACCTCGCCCGGCCCCGCGCGCCGCAACTGCTCCACTTTGATCTGCAGGCGGTCGTCGAACCGCGAGACAGAGCCGCGCACCTTGACCAGGTCGCCGCGTTGAAACTCTTTGGCGATGCGCGGATCGCCCGGCTCCCAGACGCGCGCTTCCAGTTGCCCGGTCTTGTCGCAAAGCACAAGGCACAGGTAGGGCTTGTTCGTCTTGGTGGTACGTAGCTGTTTTGAGAGCAATAGGAAGAAGCCGTCGAAGTTCTTTCCTTCGTCAAAGCCGGCCAGGTCGGCGATATATATCTCTTTCATCCTCGGAAAAGATTAACGCAATGAAGCCACGCCGCCAAAAGATGTACTGCCGCCACGCCCGGTGTGGAACGAACCTTCGAGCGTGCAACACCACCCGCGCCAATTTGGCGCGAGGCACAGCACATCGGCCGTGCGCTCTTTTCCACGAGTGCGAGTATGCACGAGCCTCTGAACGAAGGTCTCGAGCGATCTCCCGAAGGCGATTACCGGAGGCGCAACGAACGCAGCGCCTGGGGCAGGCGCGCTTCAATGATCCTGGCGCGCTCGGCGGCGATGCCGCCCAAATAGGAGGGCGCCGGCGTCGCGGTGAGCACGAGCAGGAAAGCGATGATGGAAAAACAGAGGCCTGCCACCGCGGCCGAGACCAGCATCTCGTACATCGACACGGTGTCGAGCCCGAGAATATTGAAGGCAACGTGCTCCAGCGGCTTGATGTGGCGCAAAACCGCTAGAGCGAAGAGAAAGAAAAAGGCTGAGAGCGATGTCAGGACCGCCAGCGCCCCGTCAAGCCCGCGATGAAACTTCTGGCGCGCGCTGCAGCGGGCGCACTCTGCCAGATGCTGCTCGTAGTCCTTGCGCATCTCCGGTGAGATTCCGGAGATGTCGTATCGCCAACTTGCCAGGATGCCGCCGACGACTCGGTCAGTGCAGCGGGTTTTCGCCATAGGCAAAACACTCCCTTTCCAAAATCGTTGCTCCACCGCATCGGTCTTCTGTTCTTGCCTCGAGCGGCTTGCGCGGCAAAGAATGCACGCTTACTTAGATGTCCCGCCGATTACACGGATTCGCCGGCGATCCATGGTTGTCCACGTTTCCAGCGCGAAAAACAATCCCACTGGTTACTTCTTTGCCCGCCAACCTTGGTGCAGAGTGACGGCCTTCTCTTACCATTGTAACCGAATTCTCCTCAAAATTGGATAGAGGCGAGTGGCTCGTGTTGCATGGCGAGCAACAATCGATTGGCCAACAAACTGGCGCGGCCACTGAGAGCGCGTTCCGCGCTGATCCGCGCCAACTCGGGAAGATTGTTGTTTTCAGAGAGATGGCCCAGCACGATGTAAGTCGCGTTGCCGTCGTAAGCGTTTTCCAGGAATTCCGCCGCAGCCTCGTTGGACAGGTGACCCACGCGCGAGAGAACACGCTGCTTGACCGCCCAGGGATACGGGCCGTCACGAAGCATGTCGAGATCGTGGTTCGATTCGAGCAGAAGCAGGTCGGCGCGCTTGAGCTGCGCCTTCACATTTGGCGATATGTAGCCGAGATCGGTGGCGATCGCCATGCGAACGCCCTCGACGGCGAAGACAAAGCCTACCGGATCGGCGGCATCATGCGAGATCGTGAAAGGACTTACCGAGATATCGCCGATCGCGAACAGTTGCCCGGAGTGAAAGTACTCAACCGATGGCAGCCAGGTGGGGTCTTTCTCGTTGGCAGCTTGGCCTGCGCCTGCTCCCAAGCTCGTCACGCTTTCGACGGCTTGCAACTCCGCGCCGGGCGAGTCCGCCTCGCGCGGCCGCGATCCATCTTCGGGATGCGCGGCGAGATTCTCGTCCTCCGTTTCCTGCTCGTCCAAAGCTGTCTGCAGCTCGGCGCAGCGCGCGGCGTTCTGCTGTCGGCACTGCTCCAGCCACTGCGCATAGGTCATCCGGCGGCGCGGAGACAGCCATCGCATCCAGGCGCGATGCGTGGCCTCGGTAAAGTAAACCGGAATGCCCAGTTTGCGCGCGGTCACGGCCAGCCCGTTGATGTGGTCCTGATGCTCGTGCGTAACGAGGATCGCGTCCAGTTTCTCCGGCTCTTCTCCCGCCAGCCGCATGCGCCGGAAGAGCTCGCGGCAGCTTAAGCCGGCGTCGACCAGGATGCGCGTCTGCCCACCGCACACGACCGCGCTGTTCCCTCGCGACCCCGATGCCAGCACGGTGAAGCGGACCATAAGGACGAGAATACCTCGTGCGACGGCTCGCCGGATACGGCGGAGGCGGCCCACGGGGTTGACCACCACGGAACCCGCCGCTGCGCATCGCGGCGAAGAAAAGTCTTCCATCGCGCAGCCGCTGCCGTATGCTAGCTGCAGGGCCGGCGTGTCCTTTGCATCGCTCCGGCCGCTTCCCCGCCAAGAATCCGAACCATGAACAACAAGACGATCCATTGCGTGGCCGCCGCAGGTTTACTTCTCACCGGTACAGTGGCCGTGTTGTTTTCGCCTGCGCGCAGCCGCGACGTCTCGGCTGCCGCGAAGTCCGTTCCCGCAACTTCGAGCTGGGACCGCCAAGCCGCCGAACGGTACCTCGACGGCCGCGAAGTGTGGTGGCAGGGATGGGACAGGACGCAGAAAGACCACGGAACCTACTGCATCTCCTGCCACACGCAGGCGCCCTATGGGCTGGCGAGACCTCTATTACGGCGCGATCTGGACGAACCGCCGCCGGCCGGCGCCGAGCAGGCCATGCTGGCCAGTATTGAAAAGCGAGTGCGCCTGTGGAGCGAAGTCGAGCCCTTTTACCCGGACGCAAAGTATGGACCGGGCAAAGAAATCGAATCGCGCAATGCCGAAGCCGTGCTGAATGCGGTGATTCTCTCCAGCTACGACGCGAAACAAGGCCATCTGCGCGACATCACCCGCACCGCGTTCGACCAGGCTTGGGCGCTGCAATCGCAATCCGGCCCGGTGGCAGGCGCGTGGGTGTGGCAAAACTTCCATTACACGCCGTGGGAGTCGCCAGAGAGCGAGTATCACGGCGCGGCGCTGATGGCGATGGCCGTGGGTCATGCGCCGGAAAACTATCGTGGGGACGCGGCGATCTCCGCGCATCTCGATGCGCTGCGCGGTTATCTGCGCAGCCGCTACGACGCGCAGCCTGTGTTGAACAAGATCATCGCGCTTTGGGCTTCGGCGCGGCTTTCCGGAGTGCTGACCGATACACAGCGCAAGACCCTGATCGACGCACTCGACGACAAGCAGCACAATGACGGTGGATGGAGCCTGACGGACCTGGGTACTTGGAAGCGAGTCGACAATACGCCGCTCGCGACCGGCTCAGACGGCTACGCAACCGGCGTAACCGTGTTGGCGCTCGAAGAGAACCATGTGAAAGACGCGGCCGTCCGGCGCGGCCTGGCGTGGCTCGAAGCGAACCAGAACAGGGCGACGGGCGCCTGGCCGGCGTGGTCGCTGAACAAGAACCGCGACCCGAATTCTCCGGCCGGGCCGTTCATGAACGATGCGGCAACCGCGTACGCGGTGCTGGCGCTGGAAGCCAATCGCTAGTATCCGGTAACCGGAAGATCGTGTCCCACGACCCTCCACCAGAAAACAGCGCGCCGTCACTTCCCTTCCGGCGCTGCGCTACGCGGAACTTCGCTCATCAGGCCGATCGTGTAGCCGTCGGGGTCCTTGAGGAACGCCATCCATAGGTCGTGGCCCGCCATTTTCGCCACAAGATGCGGTTCGACAAGGAAGTACACGTCCTGCGCCACCAGCGACGCATGAACGGCATTGAGGTCGTCGACGCGAAAGTAGAGAATCGTTCCTCCCGGCACGACGGTCTTCTCATTCCCCGCGCCGATCATGAAGCGCGTCTCGCCGCATTGATAGAACGCCATGGGACCGGCGTCGAAGAGAAACTTCATTCCCAGGGTCCCGCCGTAGAACTCCTTGGAGCGCTCGAGATCGCTCACCGAGATGGCGATTTGGCCAATGCGGTCAAGGTGCACCACCGGTTCCGTGGCCGTTGTGTTGTCGCTCATGGTCCTCTCCCATTTCGTTAGCTCACCTAACGATATATCATGAAAGTGAACCGAAATGGCAAGGAGAATTTCACCCGAAGCCGAAGAAATTGCCGATCGGATTCACTCTGCGGCCATCCACCTATTACGCAAGCTGCGCCGCGAAGATGCGGCGAGCGGCTTGAATGCGCCCCGGCTGTCGGCTCTTTCGGTTGCCGTATTCGCCGGACCGCTGACACTGGGCGAGCTGGCCGCCGCCGAGCAGGTGCGCCCGCCCACCATGACGCGGATTGTCGATGCGCTGCAAGCGCAAGGCCTGATCGCCCGCGGCAAAAGCGCTAGCGATGGCCGCATCGTTCGAATCGCCGCGACTCCGGCAGGTAGGAAGCTGCTGCTGGCCGGGCGCCGGCGGCGCGTTGGAGCGTTGTCACGTCAGGTCGCCGCCTTGAGCGCGAAGCAAAGAGCCGTTCTATCCAACGGGATCGAGGTTTTGAAAAAGGTGGTATCGAAGATATGAGCGTGCCGAACCGTCCAAGGTACGTGCGACGGCGCGTTGAAGCATCCAGCTCCGTTGCGCCGGCTGGCACGCGGGGAAGCGCAAGCTATGCGATCCTGCCCTTGCGGCATTCGCTGCAGCGAACGCCGCAAGAGCGATCAATCGTCGGTCCCTCCTACCGGTCGCGCCGCCTCAGAGACGAAAAGCCTGGTCGGCGTCGAAGGCCATCTGCTGCAGGGTGTCGAGGAATTCCTCGCTTTGGCCGGTAAAAAGCCCGCTGGCGATCAAGAAATTGGCTGCGGCCATCGCCCCACCGAACTCGTCCGATGTGGGACGAATGATGGCGACCTTGGGCAAACTGGAGCTGATGAACTCGCAGGGTACGGGAAAGATCAAGCTGGGCTGGATGAGCGGGTTGAGAGGATCGAAGAAGTTGGGGAAGGTGAGACCGGTTTGAGAGTCGGTAAACGGGGCCACGGGAGGCTGCACTCCGTTTCCCGCGAAATCGACCCACTCGAGGAAGTGGGCAATTTCATCTCCGCCGATGCTGAGCGTAATGCGGAGCACTTCCGGGTGCGTGACCTTCTGGCTGAGCGTCGCATAGAGGCTCGTGCCTCCCTGCTCGATCGAGCCAAAGTGAAAGCCTGCGGTATTGGCAATGGCTTGAATGTGGTCGATCTCTGCCTGGGTGCTGTTTTCGAGGTCATTGTTGTCGACGGGGATAGTGGTTACGCCTTTGAGCGTGATGGCCTGCGGAAAGGTCGCTCCGAAGTCGGGATTCGTGGTGCTGCGATAGCGCACATACCAGCTTGTGTCGACATTCAGATTCATCAGGTTGGTCAGGCGCTTTTTCCCGGACGATCCGGCCGCCGTGCTTCCGGCGAGAGTTGTGAACTTTGTGAAATCGACTTGCTCGGCTCCCTTCGATTTGAGATAGGCGTTCAGGAAAGTCGCGTGACTCACTTCATCCCCTGTGTTGCTGGTGATATATTGCGGACCGTCGGGGTCGAGCTGCGACAAGGCTGTCTGGTAAGCGTTGAGCTTTTGATTCGGGTTGACTTCGATCGGCACTCCCGATGTCAGTCCGCCCAGTTCGGCGTACTGCGTCCAGAGGTCCGACTCGATCAACTCCGCCGCCGCCAGGAAGCGGAGAATCGCAGTATCGCCTTCGCCCAGATGGCGAAGCTCCGCCCTTTCCTGCGCACGGGCAAGGTTTCCGTCTGTAAACAGCGCTGCGCCTGCAGCCGCTGCGCCTCCTGCCATCAGGCCGGTCGTCACGAACGAGCGGCGGCTAACAGCGCTCTTATTGCTCACGGGTTTCTTCATTTTTGCCGTATACTCCTCATTCTGTAAAAGTGGGGTCTCCCGGGGAGGGTGCCCAGCTACACCATATACATGAGCCTTAGCGGCCTTTGTCATGAGGATGTCAGTGAATTGTTTTTTGTGGCGGATGGCAGATTCGTGAGTTAGTCCGCCATGAATTGGGCATGAGTGGCCTAGCTTGGAGAACACGAGCCGTTAAAGGATTATGAAATCTTCCGACTCATTTAAAGAAGACAAGTTCGCTTTTGGGATCGAAGAACGCCTAAACCCCATCCGACAAGTGGACCGGGATCTCGATCGAAACCAGGGTGCCGCGGCCCGGATTGCTCACCACGGTGAACCGCGCTCGATTTCCGTAAAGCACCTCGAGGCGCTCGCGCACATTCTTGATGCCGATGCCGGCGCCGGTTCGCGGCAGCGCGGACGCTGGCCGCGCGCCCACGCCTACGCCGTCGTCGGCCACCTCGATGATGGCGCGATTGCCCTGCAGCCGGCTGCGGAGCGTCACCGTTCCGCCGTGGATGCGCGGCTCAAGGCCGTGCTTGATGCTGTTTTCGATCAGCGGCTGCAGCAGAATGCTGGGAACCAAGACGTCCAGCGTGCGCGGATCGATCTCCTTTTCGACCCTCAACTTTTCGGCCCCGAAGCGAACCACTTCGATATCGAGATAGTCGTCGGTGAAATTCAGCTCCTGGCTGAGCGGAACGAAAGAATCGTGTTCTTTGAGCAGCGCGCGCAGAATGTTGGCGAGCTTGACCGTCATCTCGCGGGCCAGCTCCGGCTTGAGCCGCACCAGCGAAGCGATGGAGTTCAGCGTATTGAAGAGGAAATGCGGATTGATCTGCCGCTGCAGGGCGTCAAGGCGCGCTTCGAGAAGCAATCGCTTCTGTTCTTCGAGCTTGAGCTCGATGCGCAGCGCATTCCACACCTTGAGCGCGATGCCGACGACCATCGGCGCGCAAAGCCACACCAGCACCTGCAGCCAGGATGGAACGCTGGTATTCAACGCAAAGAGCCAGCGCGGACGCGGCGGCCGCGGAATGGTGCGCGAAATCCACTCGCGGACCACCTCCATGGCCAGGATGAGAAACAGCATCAGGATCTGGCGGTCGACGCGGGGCCGGAGCAGGTTGCGGCGCACCCAGCGGTAGAGGCTCAGGTCGATGAACGGAGTAAACGACCAGATCTCCTCCTTTTCGAGAAAGCTGCCCAGCGTGCCCGCGGCCAGGCCAAGCACCGCATTGAAGGGCAAGGCCAGATATTCGTGGTGCAGCTCCGCCGGAATCGACAGCACGACTCCGCCGATCATGGCCCAGCCGGGTCCGACGAGCAGGCCCAGCAGAATAACGGTTTCGAAGGAGACGTCGGCGGCCAGGAAATTCGGCACAGCGGTGCGCACCCACACTCCCAGGGTGAGCGGCACCAGGAAAAACGCCAGCAACGCCGCGGTCTGCCCGTGATTGCGGCGCTCGGCAAACAGCAGCCGCTGAAAGGTGCGCGATCGCGCCAGCGCGCTGGCCACCGCCGCCGCCACGCCCAACTTGACCAGCAGCGTAATCAGGATGAGCCGATTGTCGACCACGCATTCACTGTATCGCGGCGTGAGAGCGCGCATCCACTCCGATCGGCCCGGCCTGCAACGCCGCGCGAGCATCGAACCCCCAGTGAGCCGCGCCCTGACCCGATGCTGGACCAAGCTGCCTCGGAAGAGCTATTTACTCCAACTTTGGCAGTGCATAGACTACCCGCGAGAGCGAGTTCCAGGACTCCTCTGCGAGGTATATATGATGAATAGAATCAATAGTCAGTTGAGGCTGAAGCTGACGAAGTTCGGCCGCCTATTGGAGGCAACCGCTCCGGTGGCCTTGCTTGCACTGTTCGCCGCCTCTTCGTTCGCCGCAACACCGTCGAACGAGAGCCTGAAGGGCAGCTACGCGTTCCAGCTCTCGACGCCCAAATTGGCGTTTTGGTCGAATTCAAGAAGCTGCAAGCAGGATGGCAATACCATTACTTACTACGCCAGCAATTGGGCCACTTACTCCGAACTGGTATACGGCGTGGCAACCTTCGATGGCGCCGGTCACGTTTCCTTGACCTTCACGAAGGAAGGCGAAGTCAATCAGGACGCGAGCAATGCAACCATCGAGATCACATGCACCGCCCAGGGCTTCACCAATACGGGTGGTTCGATCGTGTACGAGCCGGCGCAAAATGGCACAGGCTCCGGGTCATATACGGTGGAATCTACCGGCTCAGGCTCGATGACGTTCTCCGTTGCTGGGCAGTCGGGTTCCATGACGATCAATTTTGAGCTGGCCGGCTTCGCGACCAACGGCGTCGCCTCGACGGCCCTTCTAAATTTTGAAGAGGGCCAAAGCGATAAGAGAATCGGCACCGGCACCGCGGTACTTAAGTAAACTGGTGCGGCCCGCACACGGCCGCAGCCGTTGCTTGTGCCGAGGACAGCGATCGATGACGAGGGAATGACACTTCAGTGACAGCCGTTTGCCGCAAACGGTCGTAGAATCAGAACATGGGTTTTGCCAGCGTGACCAAGGTCGCGGAGGCGGATTTCCCCACCCGCTGGGGACATTTCCGCATCCTCGGCTTCGAAGGCCTGCTTCCCGCTCCCCGCCCGTGCTGCGAACATGCGGCACAGGAAGGTCGCCGCAGCGAAGGCCTGGTTGCGCTGGTGATGGGCGACGTTCAATCCGCGCCGCCGCTGGTCCGCATCCATTCGCAGTGCCTCACCGGCGACGTCTTCGGCTCGCTGCGCTGCGATTGCCGGCTGCAACTCGAGTTGGCGCTGAAAAAGATCGCCGCGGAAGGCGCAGGAATCCTGCTCTACGAGCAGCAGGAGGGCCGCGGCATCGGCCTGATGGCCAAGCTCAAGGCGTACGAGTTGCAGGATGAAGGCCTCGATACCGTGGAGGCCAACGAGGAACTCGGCTTCGCCGCCGACTGCCGAGAATACGAGTTGCCGGCCGAAGTCCTCAAGCAGTTAGGCGTCTCCAAGGTGCGACTGATCACCAACAATCCTGAAAAGGTGGCTGCGCTCGAGTCGGCGGGCATCGAGGTACTTGAGCGTATCTCCGCCGAGGTCGAGCCGCTCGATAGCTTCGCCGGCTACCTGAAGACCAAGCAGGAAAAGATGGGCCACATCCTGGAGACCATGGTCGGCGAAGAGTAGTCCGCGCGATGTGACCGCAGCTTTTTCTCTTCGGGCTACCGTTTCTGCGCGAGCAGGCCGAGAAGCGGCAGGCCTGCGCAGATCACCCAGAGCGGCACCAGCAGCCAGTTGAGCCAGCGCTTTTCGGCGTGGTTGACCCAATAGCACAACAAGGCTGAGAGCAGCAGGGCCTGCGGCACGATCTCAAGGTATCCGCGCAGTTGCATGGGTATTGGCGTAGTGGTGTAGATGAAGCCTTCCAGTGATCCGGGCGGCGCGGCAAAGGTGCCGAAAATCCCCAAGGCGATCAGCATCCAGCCCATCAGCAGCCAGCCGTTCCGCGGTCCGAAAAGCTTGTCCCGGAGCGGATAGAACACGCAGGCAAACAGGACTCCGCGCACGCACTGGAGCGCGGGACCGAAAAACAGGAAAGGACTCGTGAGCGGCCGCATTCCCGAATCGGGTCGGCTGATGAAATCGGCGTAATGCAGGTAGTGAAAGGCGAGCGCGCCCATCAGGAAATAGGTGACGGTATGGCACACCACGGTTTTGGCGGCCAAAGGCAGAAAGCGAGGCTGCGAGCCTTGCATGAGCATCCTCTCGTTCTCTTACCGGATTTTGCGGGATTGTAGCGCCGCCGCCGGCGAACCGCAGCGGACGCGATCACACGTGTGTGTGAGATGGCGCTTTCGGATCCGAAGAACTTCGCTAGCTCGCGTTCGGCGACGCTTTCGGTCTCCGAAATCAGCGGCGCATCGCTTTCAGCATCTTCGCCGTAGTCACCACCTGGCCCACGTGGCGTTGCGTGTGATCGGCCACGTGAATCAGCGCGCCGCCGATCGAGGTCGGCAACTGCTTGCGGCCCACGGCGCGCGGCGTGTCGAAGTCAGCAGCGGCCAGCGCGCAGATGCGCTCCGCCGCTTTCGAGAACGATGCTTCGACCGAGGCCAGCAGCGCAGCCAGCGATTCGTCGCCCGCCGACTCTGCCTTAAGCCCGGCAAGCTGCTCTGCCGAAAGCTGCCCGCCTTCGGCGTAGGTAAGAATGCGATCCGTCGCGCCTGCGATGTGGCGCAGATGGAAGGCGATCGGCGTCAGGCCTAATGGTTGCGAGTGAATCTCGGCGTCGGTCAGGCCTTCGGTCCACTTGGTCAAATCGTCCAGCGCCAGATCGAGCGCGTGCAGCACCGCGCGCCCCACGGGGGGAACGTCTGTGTGCGTGCCGCGCAGCCAGGGTTCGATAGAAACAGCAGGGGAAGACGATGTGCTCATCGGGGAATCCTCTTTCCCATGTTGAACCATCCACACGCCCGAGAACCAGCGCTCACTTCTCAAGGTTCGAGATTCATCCGGCGGATGATTCCCTGAAAGCGCGGATCGGACCTGAGAGGATCCACGAACGGGTCAGTGCCCGCGACTTCGCCCGACACTACTCCTCATCCTCGGCCTCACACTGTGACGAGCGCTACGAGCGGCTCATTTTTGCTCCAGCGTGAGCGCGTAGATCTCATCCGTGCCCTCATCGCGCAGCAGCAGCGGATTGTCGTCCGGGTCGAGGCC
>JASHTH010000009.1 GCA_030040655.1 Acidobacteriaceae bacterium
GACTAAAGATCTTTCCCTTGCCCTGTGCTGTGGGCGGGAAGTCTCGGCTGTAGGAACGCGTATCCTCGGTTTTTGCGATCAGGTATAGCACAAAACATCCCAAGAATCTCGAGAATCTACGCCTCGCGGGAAGTCTCCGCGACCGGTTCGGCATCCGCCGAGTCACCGTTCCTCGGCTCGAGGAACTGCACCAGCAGGCAGGTCACGTTGTCCACCGCGCCCTGGCGCTTGGCGGTGTCGATCAGGGCCTGGCAGGCCTCGTTCAGGCTGGAGCTGCCGAGGATGATCTGCGCAATGGCCTTGGAATCGGCGTAGCGCGTGAGGCCGTCGGTGGTGAGCAGCAGGATGTCTCCGTGCTCCAGGGGTCCGGCGACGATGTCCGGCTCGACCGTCTCGCCGATGCCGATGGCGCGCGTGATGAGCGACTGCAGCGGCGAGGCGCTGGCCTCTTCGGCGTTCATGGCGCCCTTGCGCATCTGTTCGGCCACAAAAGAATGGTCATTGGTGAGCTGGGCGCAGACGCCGGCGCGCAGAAAATAGGCGCGGCTGTCGCCCACGTGTCCGATCACGATACGGCGGCCGTCGACGCAGCCCGAGACCAGGGTCGTTCCCATGCCGCGCAGCTCGGCGTTCTCCTGCGCCATGGTATAGACCGCGCTGTTGGCATAGACAATTGCCTGATTCAGCCGGTCCTCGGTCGACCATCCCGGATCGGCTTGCTGCGCAAACTGCTCGACCACAACCTTCACCGCCGTGCCACTCGCGGTTTCGCCGGCTGCCTGTCCGCCCATCCCATCGCAGACCACGAAGATTCCCGAGGCCAGGTCGTAGCCGTAGCTGTCCTCGTTGTTGGTTCGCTTGCAGCCAAGGTCGGTCAGTGCGGCGACCTCCAGCTTCAGCGCGGTTTCGCTTTCCATGACAGGAACTCTCTTTCCTCTGGCCGGAGGGCCGGTCTGGGATGGGACCGATTGCTGTGCGCGATCAGGTTGCCAGAACTCAGGCCTGTGTGTAAAGGCTATCCGGAATGGACGCAGAATGCGGCGGCCCAGCGATCGCCCTCAAGACCTCAGGAGGGATTTGCTTTCTCCGCGCCGCCCAGCGCGGGGCCGCGATTTTTGTCCGCTTCGACCGCCTCGGCTACCTCGTCCAAAAACTTCTTCAGAACCTCCTCTCCGGTTCCGGAGACAGAATCGCCGGGAGTCGCACCGCGCCTGGCCCAGGCAAAGAGGAAAACCAGCGGGATCCAGCCTCGCCGGTTTTGTCCCAGCTTGCGGCTGAAGGAAAACAGGGCATGGGAGAGTTTGACCGGGAGATCGAGACCCCAGACATCGTTCTCGGCCGGATTCTGGCACAGCGCGGGCGGAGACGTGACCATATACTCGCGACACACCAGGGGCCGGATGGAGTAAATGCCGCAGTTTTCGTTTTCGAGAAAGGGGCAGGCCACATGGGCCTTGAAATAATCGATGGTGACGCCGGCGGCGAACTCGTCCGACTGCTCGAACTTCGGATCGAGAACTTTGTCGATCACCCCCGCCTCGCGCAGCGCCGTGAGCGCACGAAGAAACCGCTTCTCGAGCTCCGCGCGCACATTTTCCGGAAGCGATCGCAGCCACCCGCCCAGAGCCTCGGCTTCAAAGAAGCTTAGGGGCACCATCTGGCGGCAGCAGGCCGCGCATCCGGCGCTGCAGGAGATCGGATGTCCCGCGGCCTGCGCTTCTTCCTCGACTCGTCCGGTGATCGCCGTCTCGATATTCCGAATGACGGGAAGAAGCTCGGTCACCGTCGTGCGGCCTGCCGGAACCCGAGCGTTGGCATGCAAATTTCCGCGGCCGACAGGCAGCGAAAACGCAACGCTCTTCGTGGGATGATCTCCGTCTGGGTGTGACTCGGGCATCGGACCTCACCTTTCGGAAAACGCAACGAGTCCCCATTGTACCCGCCTGCCAGGCCACCGTCCTGGGATGCCCGATTTGCGCTAACCCAAACAAAGCATTGAAACGGGAGCGGGCAAGCCAGCACCAAGGGTCAGGCGCCGGATGGGATGGCCCGCCCAAGGAATTTCCTGGCCGCTGCATCGAAAGTCGTGCTAACGTGAAGGTGCTGGTCAGCGTAATTCAGTGAGGCATTATTTTTCGGATTCTACCCGGCTGAGGTGTCCCCTTCTATAACCTCCGGGCAAATCCTGTCCGACGTGGTCCTTGGCGAAGACGTGGAAGCAACCTTAAAGCAGAAGATCGGCAAATACGAGATCACCGGCATTCTAGGCCGTGGCGGAATGGGCGTGGTTTACCGCGCCGAAGACAAGCGCATCGGCCGCAAAGTCGCCATCAAAACCCTGACCGAGGGCTTCTCCGGCCAGCCCGAGATGCTGGAGCGCTTCTACCGCGAGGCGCAGGCCGGAATCCTGCAGCACCCCAACATCGTCATCGTCTACGATCTGGGCGACGAAGACGGCGTTCCCTTCATCGTGATGGAGTTCGTCGAGGGCGAGCCGCTCGACAAGCTGATCAACTCCGGACGCCAGATTCACCTGATTGACAAGCTGAGCATCATCGAGCAGGTCTGCGCCGGCCTGGGGTACGCGCATCGCCGCGGCGTGGTGCATCGCGACATCAAGCCGGCCAACGTCATGGTGCAGCCAGACGGCCACGCCAAGATCGTCGACTTCGGCATCGCGCGCGTGCAGGGGTCCAGCGTCGAAGGCGGCCTGACACGCACCGGCAACGTCATCGGCACCATCCACTACATCGCGCCGGAGCGGCTCAAGGGCCAGCCCTTCGACGGCCGCTCGGATCTCTTCGCCACCGGCGTGATGCTGTACTACCTGGTCGCCGGGCAGTTGCCGTTCAGCGGCGAAGACATGACCGTGCTGCAAAAGCTGGTCAACGAGCCGCACCCGCCGCTCAGCACGTGGCTGGCGAAATACCCCAAAGAGCTCGACGCCATCATCGACCGGTCGTTGGCCAAGGATCCCGAACAGCGCTATGCCACCGCGGAGGAGTTTGCCGCCGATCTGCATGGGCTGGCCGAGGAGTTGAAGAAGGGCCAGGTCGTCGAGCTGTTCGCCGATGCCGAACGCCTGGCGTCGGAAGAGCAGTTCGGTCGCGCCCGCGAGGTGCTGCTGCAACTGGTGCGCATCGATCCGCAACACCCCGGTGCGCGGCAGCTTCTCAGCGCGGTGCAGCAGAACCTGGGGCGGCTGCAGCGCGCCGAGCAGGTGCGGCAGCTTGTGGCTGAAGCCGAAGAGGCCATCACGGCCACGCGCTATCCCGAGGCAATGAACGCGCTGGACCAGGCCGTCCGGCTCGATCCCGAAAACGCGGAACTGAAAGCCAAGCTCGAAGAGACGCGGCAGAAGAAGCAGCGCTTCGATGAAATCTCCAGCCTGATGACGCAGGCCGACTCGCTGGGCCAGCGCGGCGACTGGACGGGCGCGGCGCGGGTGGTCGAGAAGGCGATGCATCTCGACCAGCAGGATTCGAAGATCCGCGCCCTCTACGGCGAGTACTCGCGGCAGGCCAAGATTGCCGCCCAGCAAGGGCAGATTCGCGATTTGCTCGGCAAAGCGAGACAGGAGCTTTCTTCGCGGCGATTCACCGAAGCCATCGAGATTCTGCGCGAAGTAGGCAAGCTCGATCCCGCGCAGGCGGAGATGGAGAGCCTGCTGCAGGCTGCGGTAAGCGGCCAGGAGCAAGAGCGCCGGCGCAAGCTGCTCGAGCAGATCCAGGCCGAGATCGAAAACTGCCTGGCGGGCGAAGATTACGATCGCGCCACCGACCTGGTGGAGCGAGCCGTGCAGCAATTGCCCAGCGAGGCGTCCCTGCTCCAGATCAAGACGCGCGTGGCGCTGCAGACGCGTAACTACCGCGCGCGGCAATTCATTGCCACGACGGTCGCCAAGGTCCAGGAGCTCTTTCTCGAGTCGCCCAATGAAGCGCTGGCCGTGGTGCAGGCGGCGCTCAAGGAGCTGCCCGGCGAAGAGCGATTGCTGGCTCTCGAAGACTCGCTGCTGCAACGGCTGAAGGCCGCCGCGAAAGAAGAGACACGCAGCCGCTATCTGCGCAAGGCGCAGGATGCGATGGACAAGGGCCAGTTCGAACAGGCCATCGAAATCCTCGAGTCCTACCAGCTCGAGTTCCTCGATTCGGCGGGAGTGAGCGAGCTGCTCGAACTGGCGCGCAACGATCTGGCGCAACGCAAGCGCCGGGAGCTGATCGCCCATTCGATTTCCCAGGCCCGGTCGCTGATGAGCGAGCAGCGCGTCGACGAGGCCATTCGCCTGCTGGAGCCGGCTTGCTCGGAAACGGGCGACGCATCGCTGCAAAGGATTCTGGCCGAAGCGCGCGCGCAACAGGAAGAGGCCGAGCGGAAGATGGGCGCGCAGATGGTGCGCATCTTGCGGCTGCGCGAGCGCGGCCAGCTCGAAGAAGCGATGGAGCTGCTGCAGGCCGTGCCGGCGGCTTCCGTTGCGGGCAGCCAGCCCTACACGCTGCTCAACGAGATTCGCTCCGAACTTTCGCGCAAGCAAGCCACGCACAAAGCTCTGGCCGCGGCGACCGAAGCGATCGAACAAGGCAAATTCCAGGCGGCGATCGATTCGCTGGTAAGCGTGCAGCGCGCCTACGGCGAGACCGAGGAGTTGAAGCGCGGCATCGCCGAGATCGAAGCGCGGCGCAAGCAACTGGCCAACGAATCGGTCGGCGGCGCCATCGAGGCAGCGCGCAACGCACTGGTATCCAACGAAGCCGCAGCCGCTCTCGAACAGCTCAAGCAGGTCGCCGATCAGGTGGGGTTTGCCGATGCCCCGCTGCAGGCCGACTGGAAGCGCCTGGGGGCCGAGGCTTCAAAGGCAAGAGCGCAAAAGCCCGGGCCGGCGGCGCCAATCGGCTTCGATGCGGAAGTCGCCGCAGAACCGGCCCCGCGGAAGATGCTGGTTCCGATGCTGGCCGGCGGCGCGCTCGTCGTGGTCCTTGGCGTGGGTGGAATCGTGTGGTTTAATGCGCAGAAAGCCAAGACGGTGGTGCAGACACCGACGCCGACGCCTGGGCCCGTGATTCCCAACCCGCCGCCAGCCGCGCCCTCCGGGACCCTGGTGGTTCAGGGCAGCACCGACAACATCGAGGTCTTTGTCGATGGCGTGGCCAAGGGATTCACGCTGGCCGACGGAACGGTGAAACTGCCGCTCGATCCCGGATCGCATTCCATCCGCTTTACCAAGCCGGGATTCAGTGACTGCCCGCAGACCACGGTCACGATCAAGCTCAACGCCGTTGCCACCGTCCCCTGCCAGATGAAGCAGCTCAGCACCGCCGCGCCTGCGCCGCCGACCGATGCGTTTCTCACCATCCATTCCACTCCTAACGCCTCGCTGAGCATCGACGGCGCCGCACAGGGCAAGGCGGACGCCCGCGGCGATCTGATCGTTACGGTCAAGCCGGGCAGTCATGCCCTGAGTCTTGGGCTCGATGGCTACCAGACCTCGAACCTGAACTTGAGCGTCAAGGCC
>JASHTH010000727.1 GCA_030040655.1 Acidobacteriaceae bacterium
CCCTTCAAGCGCTGTTGCTCGGCCTGGCCTATGACATCTACCGCTTCTGGCTGTCCCCCTGCTGAAAAACAAACAGAGAGGATGTCAACAGAGCCAAAGCTTGCCTATTCGTCTTGAGCAATCCGGAATTCGTTTTTGCGCGATCCTTAGACTGTCTACCGATATGACAGAATGGTGCCGCCATGAGAAAGCTCAGAATGGTCTCGCTCGCGTTGCTCGTCTTGATTTCGGGAACTTGTGTTGCTCCCTCGCAGACCGAACCCGCCGTCTCCTACGGACACAAAGAGTACATCGAGTCCAAAGCCACCGGAGAGAAGCGTCAGATCCTCGTCTCCATGCCGGATGTGCCTCAAGGAACCAAGGTACCCGTGCTGGTGGTTCTTGATGCCGAATTCACGTTCCAGACGGCTACTACCCTCGTCAGGAATCTCACCGGCGCCGGCCGCTTGCCGGCGATGGCTGTGGTGGGTGTAACAAATACGAACCGGGGTCGCGACATGAATCCCGGATTCCAAGGCGAAGAATTTGCCTCCGGCGATGCTGCGGCTCGCTTCCTCTCCTACATCTGCGACGAGTTGATGCCCTATCTCGAACAAAAATATCCCATCAGCAAGTACAGGGCATTCGCCGGCATTTCGAACGGCGGCATATTCCTGACGTACGCCTTTGCTCAGCGGCCCGAGGCCTTCCAGGCGCATATCATCCTCAGCCCCGGGAGCGGAGACGAGGGGATGCTGCCTCTGTTTGCCAGGTCTCTTGCCCGCCCGGGTCTCGGGCCGCATTTCCTGTTTTTGAGTAATGGCGACGAAGAGGCAGATATCGTGCTTGGGGCGACCAGGCTCGCAAAAACGATCGAAGATACTGCGCCGCCTTCAGTGACGTACCGCTACGAGTACTTTCCCGGCGAGACCCACATGTCCGTCCTGACGAAATCGCTGGATCGAGCTCTGGAACTGCTCGGGCAGCCCGACCCGGTCTGGCCAACTGGCCCCGCCATGTATCTGACTGAAGCGCAACGGCGCGAGCGGGCATGGACGCGTCGGTTTGGGCCGCATTACGCCGCCGCCTTTCTCACGCAGCAGAAAGCGCCTCCTCCTGTTTCGGTCGCGCGCCCATTGCTCGATTGCCTTGCAGCCTCAGGCAGAGAGGGGCTGCCCGATTTCTGGTCCAGCGTGCCCGAGGAATACGCTCCCTACTTCCGCATCGACCCTGTCGATCTCAATAACCTGCTTGCCTGGCTGGAATCGCAAGGCCGAAGCGAAGATGCTGCCGCGCTTCGCAAACTTCCGGGATTTCCAGCAAACGCCAAAGCCGAGGTCCTGAATAACTACGGCTCGGAAGTTGATCTGAAAAAAGGCCTCGCCGCCCACATCGTTATGGACGGAGGTTTGCGCGATCTGGCCAACTCAGCCACGCAGTTCAAGATCCAGGGCGCCGTTCCAATCGCAGATCGGAACGGCAAGAAGGACGCAGCTTACAGCTTCGATGGCAAGAGCAATATCAGCGTCACAGGGAATGCTGCCTTGCAGGTTGCCGGTTCCCTCACGGTCAGCACATGGATCCGCCCTCGTGTGCCCACAGCCTATGCCGCATGGGTATCTCAGCCACGCAGCGTTGGCTGGGGCTCCAAGTGGAGAGTGGGATTCGGCTCTTCACCCAACTCGCAATGGGGCCCCACAATCATGGCTACGCGCTGGTTCGACTACTGGAAGAATGGAGACGAGCTCTCTGCCGGCAAATGGGTGCACATCGTCGCCGTCTTCGATCAGACCCTTGCCACATTGAAGCTGTATCGCGATGGCAAACTGGCTAAGGAATTCTACGGAATCGCCCCGTGGGAGCCGAGCACTGGTCCTTTGTTGATTGGTCTTCAGAGAGACGAAGGCATCTCCTACATCGGCGATGTGGGGGAGATCCGGATCTACAACCGGACGTTGAATGCCGCTGAGGTGTCAGCCCTCTACAACTTACAGTAGTTTTCATGCACAATCAATTTGGTCAGCTTTTCTTGGGGAGGTAACGTCAATCTGGCGCCGCGATGATCGCGCGGCACGCTGCGCAAACGGGCAACTTTCCAATAAAGGACTGTCGCGATCTGGGTCACGGCAGATACAGTAGTTGCACTTCTCAGAATCCGCACTCGGCAAATGGAAGTTGGAGGGAACACAAATGGTCACCATTAACGTCAATGGCGCCCGGCGGGAGGTCCAAGCCCCAGGCGATACGCCTCTCCTGTATGTGTTGCGCAACGATCTTCTACTTACTGGTCCCCAGTTCGGATGCGGCTTGGCGCAGTGCGGAGCCTGTTCCGTTCTGATCGACGGCAAGGAAGTGCGATCCTGCATCACTGCTCTCTCGGACGTCGGCACCGACCAGGAAATCACTACGCTGGAGGGCCTGCCTGGCCGGTGGGCAAAGCAAAAAGGCCTGTCGCAAGAAGAAGCGAAGAACACGCTTCACCCTGTCCAGCACGCCTGGATCGAGGAGCAGACTCCTCAGTGCGGATTTTGCCAGAACGGAATGATGATCAAGGCGACGGAGTTGTTGGAAAGCAACTCCAATCCAACACCGGAGCAAATCAAAGCCGCGTACACCACATCCGGCATATCCCCGATTCTTTGCCGCTGCGGAACATATAAAGCGGTCATGGAATCCGTGCAGCGTGCAGCCGCGATCATGGCGAAAGGAAGGTAAGCGATGGCGACCAGAAGCACCAACTCGATCGATGTATTTGGCGCGACCCTCACCCGGCGCCAGTTCGTGAAGACAAGTGGCATCCTGGCCGTGGGCGTTAGCGTGGTTGGCACGTCGCCGCTCCGGGGAGATACGCCGAAGGGCACGGTCGCAAAGAATTCGCTCGACCCGTCCCTCGCCAGTTCCTGGCTCGAAATCCATCCGAATGGTACAGTGACGATTCGCACCGGTAAGAACGATTTCGGCCAGGGCTCGGTCTACACCGCCTACCGCCAGATCGTAGCCGAAGAGCTGTCTGTGCCTTTCGAGGCCATCACGACCGTAGTGACCGGATCGACTGATCAGACCCCAGACGGCGGAGGCTCCTTCGGGTTCCTGAATGACGGCACGCCGAATCTTCGCAAGGTGGCTGCTTATACCTACCAGGCACTGCTCGATCTCGCAGCGACAAAGCTGGGAGTGCCAAAGGACAAGCTTACGGTCAAGGACGGCGTCGCATCGGGTGGAGGCAAGGACATTTCCTACGGCGACCTCATCAAGGGCCAGCAGTTGAGCCTGACCATTCCGGTGAAGGGCGATCTCACGAACATCATCGGCCTCACGGTAGACGGAAACCCCCCGATGAAGCCCGTGAGCGAGTACACAGTCATCGGCAAGTCGTTCCCGAGTTCAGCCATTCGAGAGAAGGTGTCTGCCAAGGCGAATTGGGCGACGGACGTGCGTCTGCCCGGAATGCTTCACGGGCGCATCGTGCATCCCAAAACACTGGGATCTACGCTCATCTCCGCCGGCAAACTCGACAAGGTGAAATTTCCCAGCGCACAAGTCATCGTGAAGCAAAATCTCGTCGGCGTCGTCGCGCCTACCGAATGGGAGGCCATCCAGGCCGCCCAGCAAGTCGCCGCTGAAACAAAGTGGACCGATTGGAAGGGCCTTCCCGGCACCGCCAAACTCTACCAGTATCTGAAAAAGGAATCGGACTGGACATCGACCCCGGTGATGAAGAGCGGCGCTACCAAGGGCGATACAGCGGCCGCGCTCGCATCGGCAAAGAAGAAGCTCTCCGCTACTTATCAGTTGTCGTACATGAAACATGCGCCGATTGGTCCAACCATGGCAATTGGCGATGTGCAAGCGGACGGCATGGTGCACATCCACACGCACAATCAGAATCCGCAGGAACTGCGCGGCGAGATTGCGAAGATGCTTGGCACAACGATCGACAAGGTGGTCGTTCACATTTATCCAGGGCCTGGACACTACGGCAGGTCGAACGGCGGAAACGCGGGAGCGGAAGACGAGGCAGTAATTCTGTCGCAGGCTGTGGGCAAGCCGGTGCGTGTGCAATGGATGCGTGCCGACGACATCCAGTGGTCCACACAATCTCCAGCATCCTTCTCCGACGTGGAACTCGCGGTCGACGATCAGGGTAAGCTTGCGGCATTCCAGATCGATCACTATATGCCGGCGATGCAGGACGACCGGCTCGTTGGCGCCGTGCTGGCAGGTCTGCCCACCACGCCGGCTCCCGACGTCCGCGGCGACTTCGTCACCTCAACGGTGAACAACATATCCGATGAGTGGCTCTATGCTCAGGCCCCAAACGTAATCGAGCGTGGGCATGGCACGTTCCAGGTCGGCCAGAAGGCGTCGCCGATTGCGGTAGGCCTGCGCGATCACAGCATGCGAACGCCGGTGCAATTCCAGCAGAACTATCCGCGAGAACTCGCGATCAGTGAAGCAGCAGTTCTGGCAGGTGCGGACGCAATCCAGTTCCGTATCGACAACCTGAAAGAAGAACGCGCAATCGGCGTACTCAAAACAGTGCGTGAGTCTTCGGGTTGGGACGTGCGGCCTTCACCCAAGCCGGGTGTGGCGACAACTGGAAAAGAGCCTGTCCGCGGACGCGGCGTATCGCTTATGTTGCGCGATGGAACTTACTGGGCCTGCGTCTGCCACATTGCCGTCACTCCCGACACTGGCGTTATCAAGGTTGAGAAATGCACGTTTGCGGTTGACCCGGGAGTGATTATCAATCCAACACACCTCAAGCGCCATGTCGAAGGCGGCGCGATGATGGGAATCAGTATGGCGCTCCTCGAAGAGGTGACGATCGACGAAAGCGGCGTCACCCAAGACGACTGGAACAGCTATCCGATCCTAACCATGGCGGATATCCCGGAGATCAAGGTTGAATTGATCCCCAATCCGAAGGTGGGCAAATACGGCGGAGGCTCAGAAGCAGCGAATGCGCTGGCTGCACCGGCAATCGCGGCGGCGTTTTACGATGCCACCGGAAAAGCGATCAGGAGGCTTCCGATGAAGCCTGCTTATGTGCTTGAAGCTTTGAAGGCATAGCGGTGCCAATCGATTCGCACCCTTCTCCTCGTCGATCGAGAACAAATTACAGGCGAGCATCTTTGACTCGTTGTGACTGCTTCGACGAGCAGCCTACATATCTTTCGCAGCGGATTCGTATCGAAAAGCGTGCAACTGGCCTTTGGCCAGACAGGATGCGAAGGAACGCGAGCCGCGCGATGATTGCAGGTGTCGGTCGAGTGACAGCTACAGCCCGCGCCGACATTGGTGCTTTTGAGAGCCCGTCGAAAAGCGTGGGTCCGGGGTTGCGTACAGATGTGTGATGACGACCGTCTTCGGGCGGCGATCTCGATTGGGAGTTTGCTCTGCATTCGTGCCCTGGGCACTCGGCCGGCACGGAGGTCCTTATGGCTAAGCAGAGTCAGCGAAGGTGCGATCAGTTGCCGGTCCTGCATCCTGATGCTGCCGGCATCGATGTGGGTGCGAGCGAGTTGTTCGTCGCCGTGGGCGCCGACCGCGACCCGCAGCCGGTTCGCAGGTTTCCCACTTTTACGCAAGATCTACATGCGCTTGCCGATTGGCTGCAACGGTGCGGAGTGCGATCCGTCGCGATGGAGTCGACCAGCGTTTACTGGATTCCGATCTATCAGATTCTGGAGGCTCGCGGCCTCGAAGTCTGCCTGGTCAACGCACAGCATGTGAAGAACGTGCCAGGACGTAAAACGGACGTCTCCGAATGTCAGTGGCTTCAGTATCTGCACTCAGTCGGATTGCTGCGTGCCAGCTTCCGCCCGCCGGGCGCGATCTGCGCTGTCCGTGCTCTCTGGCGGCATCGCGGCAGCCTGGTCCAGATGGCGGCTGAGCACATCATGCATATCCAGAAGGCGCTAGATCAGATGAACCTGCAGGTCCACCGCGTGCTGACCGAGATTACCGGTCTGAGCGGGTTGCGTATTCTCGATTCGATTCTTGCCGGCGAGCGCGATCCAGTCACTCTCGCTCGACTTTGCCATAAGCGAGTGAAGAGCAGCGAGAGCACGGTGGCTAAGTCGCTTGAAGGCGATTATCGGCCAGAGCACATCTTCGCGCTGCGGCAGTCACTGGCAGCCTATCGCTACTATCAGCAGTTGGTGTTGGAAACAGATCAGGAGATTCAGCGCCAGATGGTCGAACTGGATGCCGCGGACAACGCCCTGGCCAAGATGCCGAAGCGAACTAAGCGCTTGCCATATCAACGACAGGGGCACGAGCCGCGAGTGTTCGACCTTCGCCGCGAACTCTATCGGATCTTCGGAGTGGACCTGACAAACGTGCCAGGCATCAGTGCGATGACTTCCCAAACCATCCTTTGCGAGGTCGGCATGGATGTTTCCCGCTTCCGTAATGCATCCGCATTTGCCTCCTGGCTGGGCCTGTGCCCGGAAAAGAAGATCAGCGGCGGAAAAGTGCTCTTCACAAAGAGCCGACGAGTCCGAAGCCGGGTTGCCATCGCACTCCGTCTGGCGGCGCGTTCTTTACATCATGCCAAAGACTACATGGGAGAGTTCTTCCGCAGGATCTGCCGCAAGCTCGGAAAGCCCCAAGCCATTACAGCTACAGCTCACAAGCTTGCCCGAATCGTCTATCACCTGCTCAGCACACGAGAGGCATATGACGAATCCGTGTTTCACAAGTGCGAAGAGGAGGCGTTGAAGCGTGCCGAGATGCGACTGCGCAGGCAGGCCGCACACCTTGGATTCCGGATCATTCCGGCAGAAGAAGGTTGATTGTTCCTTGGGAGTCGGCTTTGCGCCAGCATTCCGAAAACAGGCGCCGAGCTGCGAAGGCGAGGTTGGCAATCGGAGGCTTACGGTCTTGGAACCCTGATCTTGTCGGCACACACACCGGAGTAATCCTTGAAGAGCCGCGCTTGAGGCGCTATGAAGTACACTGCGGTGATTGAATGGCGCGAAAGAACAAGTCGACTTCAGAAAGAGACCAGTCTGCGGCTAGGGTAATGGAACGCTGGGTGGCATTCCAAGAGAGCCTTTCTTCGGACAAGCAGAGATACCCCATCCAACAGTTTCAGGCCTTTTGGGCGTCCGCAAGGCAGTATGCCGAATTGACACGTTCAGATCCCTTGATTCACAGAGACGTCGCCGAGGCGGTGAAGGGTTTACTCGATTTTCTGAAGTTGGAGCGAAAGCGCGTTCCCGGAGACGTGCTCCGAGATGCCGACCGCCTGGAGTGCATCCTCTTTGGTGGCTATGACCCACACTTCGAAGGCGACGAGCCTCCCGAGTTGTGAATATGCGCAGCACGAGAACACAACCTCGACAGTGGCCAGCATAAATGATCAATTGCCGCCAGCGGTCGAGAAATTGGTCCAACCACAGGATACAGTCCGCCCTGGGCAGCAAAGCATGTTTCGGTCGGCCTGAGATCACGGCTCAACTTCCTCGGGAGAGTCAAGTTGCCGTACAACGGCCTAGCCACCAAACTAACTCCCGGCGACCGAGAAGTTTCTGCAGCTGAGTTGCTTGCGCGTATCTCGCACTACACCACACCGGCCCTGCGGGTCGCCGCGGGCAACTCAGCCCTCTGGTGAAAAACCAGGGGCACTACTTGGCCGCTGAGAGGGGGATCTGGGGAAGCAACTCAATGACTTACCGCGAGGGAGTCCACTGGGAAACGACAAGCTGTAGTCGAAATTGAAGTTGCGAAAGCCTCCGACTTCAACCGAGAGCAACAGTCCTCTACAGAAAGCAACAAGGTTCAATAGGGGGAGCACCTGGTCCCGAACCAGATCACTCGCAAATCGGCCTTATCTATGAAATCAACAACTTCCAAGTCCTTTGGAATCAAAGCACTTGTTGAAACTTGTAGTTTCCGCTACATCTCGGTGGCTTTGCCAGCTACAATTTCGACACATTTCAGGTGGTTAAACTCCTCCATTGAGACAGTTGCCGCTGCTACACTGGCAGCGGTTTTTGGTGCCGAACCCCCCTGGTGAGATAGAACGAGGCTCGCACAGGTTGCGACAATGCTCCTTTGTGCCGATCATTCGATGGGCGTTGGGAGCAGGGCAACTCCCGGAAAGACAATAGCACAAGGGTCTACTTCGCCGCTGCCTTCTTTTGTTTCGCCCATCTCGCCTTCACAGCCGCTACAATCCTGGCTCGGCCCTCCGGTGTCAACCTCGGTGTCTTCTTGCCTGTTCACCCGTCAAGTCTCGAAGCACATCGAATGCCGCCCGAATCGGCCTGAGCAAGCTCATCGATCCAATTATCAATTCCGGCTTTTGACAACCGTCACGCCACTCGGCCGAAACGGCCTGTATTTTCAAGACATACAGAATTTTTGCGGAGCACAGGAGTAAGTTTCCGAACAATGGGCGACCAGCTCGGAACGTGGGCCTGCGCGCCCCTGAAAGTTAGGTGCAAAATCTACGGGTGGAGAATGCGTCGTGATCGCCCTAACGATTGCGATTTAACGCATCATCAAGTTTTTGACATAACAGTCGCCGTCATTCTGAGCGAACGGGGCCCCAAACGCTTTTCGGGGTCCCCAAAGAGCGGTCTTTGCTCTTTGGGGTGGAGTTTGGGGGTGGTGAGCGAAAAATCTGCGTTTGCTTTTTCGTTTTTTATGATAATTCGCTTAAGGCGTCCGGCTCGATTCTCCGTCTGCCTACTTCGTCACCTCGGAGATTGCATTGGACGCGCTCGCTTTGATCACCGCGGCAATGCTCGCCGATGAAGCGAGGTCGAAAGTGTCGCCTGCGTAACTCGTATTGATGGTGTACTTGCCGGGTTTCAGGGTGGAGACCTTCAGCGTTGCCACGCCGGCCGAATTGAGATCAACGGCGCCAAGTTCCTTGGTGCCATTGTCGAAGGTTACCTTGCCGCCGGGAACGGGCGAGTATGCGTCACTGGCGACCGTTGCCGTGATCTCAAGAACCGGCCCTGTTTTAGCTGCCACCGAAACTGCCGTCAGCTTGATATGCGTGGCGGCTTTGGGCGTGATCTTGGCCACAAAGCCCCAGGTTGCGCCGGTGGCCCCGCCGCGATAGCTCGTCTCGAATGCGTCTTTGGTTACGCCCAGGCCACCTGAATTTGTGTTGCCGGCCAAAAAGATGTTGCCGTCATTGTCGACGGCAAGCCCCGCGGCGCTCTGCGCGCCTGCGTATATCAACGAACCGAGCAGCGTCCAGAAATTCACTTTGCTTCCTGCCGGATTGAACTCCGCTACGAAAGCCTGGGCGTTGCCGTTGGTGTATGGCTCCACGGGATCGATCTGCGGGAAGTAGTAATCGCCCTGCACCTGGCCGGCGATGTAGACGTTGCCCTTCGCATCCAGTTGAATATCGCCGATCGAGTTGATCCCCGATGCACCGCCACTGGGTTCGCCGAAGAAGGTAGACCAGAGAAGTGCGGTTCCCGCTGCGTTGAGCTTGCTCACGAAGCCCGTGCCACACTCGTCGAAGTTCACTTGTCCGCAGGTTGGCTGAAAGGAACCTTTGGTGGTGGGGAAATACTGGCTGTCCGTCCAGCCGGTAATGTAGGCGTTGCCCTCGTCGTCCGCAGTGATGCCGCTGGGATAGGCGATGTCGAAGTTCGGATCGTTGGCCGCCGGGCCCAGGTAGGTGAGATACCGGAGTTTCGTGCCGCTGGAGCTGAGGGGGTAGAACTTGGCCACGTAGCCGGTAGCGCCGCCGTTGGGCAGCCCCGCCATGGTTTTTGGCTGAAATGCGCCCGCGGTGACCGGAAGCCTGGATGCTGCGGTTCTGCCGGTGAGGAAGATTTCACCCGCGGAGTTGAGGGCCACCGAGATCCCGGTTGAGAAGCCGTACATGTCGGCAGGCAGCGATCCATTGACGATGTCCGCGAGGTTATCTCCCAGCAGCGTGGAATACACCAGGTCTGTGCCCTGCGGGTTGAAGACGGTGAGGAAGGCCCACCCCATTCCGCCGTATGCGGTGCACGTCGTATCTCCCGGCGCCATCACGCAGGTTCCCTCGCCCGTCTGGAACGCGTCCGGCGTGGTGGGAAAGCATTGGAACGTGGGAGTCGTCGGGCTGCAGGAGTCGCCCGCGATGCCTGCCACATACGCGCGGCCCATTGAGTCCACAGCGATCGAATTGATGTAGTCGTCGTACGCGCCCAGGAAAGTGGAATAGACGATGTTGGAGCCGGCCGCGTCGAGCTTGGTCACAAAACCATTGATAGCTCCGCCCTGGCAGTTGGGACTGCGAACCCCATTGATTGAGTTGTCGCCGCAGATGGTCTGGAAGGCTCCGGCAGACACGGGGAAATTGGGATCGTTCGTATAGCCGGCCACGTAGGCATTGCCTTCGGCATCGACGGCGATGGTCTGACCATAGGTGTTGTGTACCTGGCCTCCGGAAAGATACGTGGAATAGACCAGCTCAGTGCCTTCGGCATTCAGTTTGGTCACAAACGCTGCCGTGACGCCCGAATTGCTTCTGAGGGGAGGGTCGGAGCCTTGATACGGATCCTTGACCGGAAAATCGATAGCGTTGGTATAGCCGGTCACGTAGACGTTGCCTTCCCGATCGATTGCCAGCGCCTGTGACAGTTGGTTCGAGGTCACCCCGTAACCGCCCACACCGCCAATTTGGGTAACTCCGCTCCTCGCGCCAGCCGCACTGACCGGCGCGCCCAGGTAGGTGAGATAAGTCAGCACCGGATCGATGATCAGCGGTTTCGAGTGGTCGTACCTGCCCAGCGCAAAGCGCACCTGGTCGCCGGTAACCACGTAGCGTCCTTCCACGCTGACCTTTCTGTTTCCAAACACTTGGTAGAGCTCTGGCTTCTTGAAGCTCACAGGGCCGTTGGGTGCGGCCAGTTGCAGGTCGCCGTGGCCATCGACGGAAACACCGGCGCCCTCGATCTGCCACGCAATCCGATTTGCATCGGCGCCAGAAGCGACCACGAAGTCATATTCAAGCTGCTGCTGGTTGCCGTAGAAGACCAGGTCGATTCCCGGATAGATGGCTGTGTAGCTAACCTTCCCATAAGTGGGAATGCCGGATCGCCACCTGCTCGGGTCCTTTCCGACGAAGTAATTCACCACGCCGGACTGGCGATCGAGACCGGCTGCCGCAGCTTGGCTGTTGGCGCCAACCAGCTTCATGCGCAGCGTGTCGACGCCGACGGCGGCGAGGTTCCCCTGGACCGGCCAGTCTTGTCTCCCGGCCTGGCGCTCGAGCGTCACATCGGCTTCGCCCGGAGCCAGGAACAGCGAGTAGCCCCTGCCATGCGAGACGAACTGCACCCGCGGGTCGATCTGCCCCTGGTTGGGCTCGAAACTCAGGGGAATGGTGCCAAAGCTGGCTCCGGATCGCTTTGCGGCCATCGCCGGCTGCGAGTTGTTGTCGGCGCTGCGGCCGGTAGCGGGTAGAAGGGAGAAAATGGCGAGGAAGGCTAGACTCCGAGGATGGCTGAACATGACAGATCCTTTAGTAGACGAGGGCATAGGCGCCATGGACATCGGCTCCCCATAAGCGCACTCAATGGCTGTGAGATGAAGGTGATTATAAGGCCTTAACCGGAATTTCCATTATGGCTTTCCGGTCACGGCAAGGATACACTCGCGAGCCGTTGTTGCCGGACATTTTTTCAAGAACTGTTTTTCTGAGCGGCTCCGGGGAACCCGAAGACCGAAAAACCCCGGCCCGTTCCGATGTTCCGAAGACAGAATAGACCTCGCCGCAAGAGATTTCTCAGACACCCTACCTTCATTCCTGCATCGGCATCCAGGTTGACCGCTCCTCCCCTCGCGCTCATCCGGCTGCCACCGGCAAAGCTGCGATCTGCCGCGCCATGCTGGCGAAGCGTTGTCCGGTCAGATGGCCTTCCGCCAGTTGCAGCCAGTAGTAGCGGGCGTGCTTGATCAGCCGCCCGCCGGTTTTCACCAGCCGCTGCTGCGAGCTCGTCAGCGACCAGTGGCCGATCTTCCTGGGTAGCGCCAATCGCCGCCAGAGGTTGCCTAGGTTGTAGGCCAGCAGGCTCAGCAGAAGCCGGAGCTTATTGGAGCGGAAACGACGGCAGCTCAGCCGCGTCATCTTCACCGCCTATTTGGCTTCCTTGATCCACTGCTCTGCCGTACCACGCTGGTTGTAGAACCGCACCACGGCCTGATTCGACGTTTCCAGATTCATGACGATAAAACCCACCCGCGGAAATAACTCCCCGAAATGAAACTCCACCTTCGCTACTACCCGTCGCGCCGTCTTCCAGCCCGCCGCCCGGTAGAGAAACCCCTTGTACCACAAAACCGGCTTGTGACTGGGCCGCCCCACCGAGCACGTCAGCAACTCTGCGACGTCTCGCACCAGATTGTCATTGGCCGGGATGCGGATCGTGCATTGCTCGCCACGCTCTTCCAGAACGTCGTAGATTTCCGGCTTGGCGAACGCAGCATCGGCGCGAAAGACAACTTCCTTGCCTGCCTTTTGTTGCCGCGCGATCTCCTGCAGCAACATCTCTTCCCAGCCATCGGCGCTGTGCACGTTACCCGGACGAAGACGGGCCGCCAGGCAATCGCCAGAATTGTTGAACAGCAACAGCGGGTGATAGCAGACGGACTCGAAGTGTCCGTTGTAGTCGCTCTTCTCTTGCTGGCCATAGACAGGAACTTCGGTCGAATCCATGCCCAGCACGACGCGCTGGCCAGAGCCGATGCTCTCCGCCTTGCCAATCAACTCCCGGTTCATGGCTGCCAGTCCAGCGAAGTTCTCTTCTTGCGCCAGCACCTCGGTCTTGAACCATTGCAGTCGCGAAGTGAGAGCAACGCCTCGATCCCAGATCTTTTCCGAACTGATGAGCCGGAAGGTCGGATCCTGGGAAAGCCTCTAGGCATCCTTGAGGTCTTCGTAACCGGCCAGCCGGCTGTAAACGGACTGGCGCAGCAGGTCCTCCAAGGGAAGCTGCGTGTTCTTCCCGCGCCGTGAATCCATCAGGTGACGGGAGATCAAATCGCCGAACCCGAGCCGCTCGTCCAACTCGCGCACCAGAATCAGTCCGGCATCGGAGGTGATGCGCGAACCGTGGAAGTCAACCTTCAGAGAGTTATTGAAGGACAACGGAAAGGGCCGATTGTGTTTCTCACCCTTTGGGTCCGGGCCTCCGCCATGTCGAAATCGCGCTCAAAGCCGCATGAATACTGGCGCTGACCCGATCTTACGACGACCACAGCCTGCTTCATAATGGAAATGTGGGATTAAAAGTTCGTGTCGGTAGGCGACGTGCACGCGCTGTCGGTACCTGGCCGGCGATCAGGTGCTTTTGAGATCGAAGAAACCAGTTCGGGATACTACGAGCGAGGCAATGCAATGCGCAGATTAAATGAGGACCCACAAGTGACCATCAAGCCGGAGGAGGACGCCCGGCTCCCTGTCCTCGAAGCGGAAATCGAGAGGGAGTGGCGGAACCACCGGAAGGTGTACGTGAAGAACCTGCTCAGCAAGGGCGAGCTCCAGAGCCAAGTCCAGGCAACCGCCCTGCAGTGCGTGAGGGTCCAGGACGAGTACCAGAACCGCGGCCTGAACCCGGACCAGGCGAGGGAGGCAATGCAGTGCCTCATTCATCCCGAGTGGGACAGATCGTAGTGCAGGTGCAGAGCTCGCGTGCAAGACACTCATCCGCGAAGAGATCCGCGCGGGGGTGCGAGAAAACTGAAGGACCTCTATCGATTGTAGTGCGGTACCTTTAGTTCGCCGACTTCTCAACAACCACGCGGTCCCTGGATGATCCTGGTCCGTTTCCCGATACAAATCGTCCCCGGCCGACGCAACCAACTCAGTTCTTGAGACCTCAGGGTTGCCCAAGGCCACTTTGGTGCGTCGGCCGTTCCACGCAGTTGCCGGAATTACAGTCAAGCGGGAATTCTAAAGCACGTTTGAAATCGTCGCGCGTTTGGAATCGCCGGGCGCGCCGTAGCCCCATTTCGTGCGCATATCAGATTGACGAGCGATAATGTCCTTTATCGTTCATTGGCCCGACCCAGGTGCGACCGGGATCGTCTGCATGGTCAGATCGAGTGTCTTGTGGTAGAGAGGCGCATCAAGCTGTTCGTGGTGGTCGCCGCTCTGTTTAGAGCAAGCAGTCCAACGAGTGGCTTGCGTCGAACAGGGCACCGAAGCCGAGCCAAAGCTTCTGATCTGCCGAGCCGGATACCTCACCCAACAACTTCCCAAGTTTGGTTATGATCTGCGCGTCACAAACATGAATCCCTTACCTTCGGCATCCTGAGATTGATTTTCGACGGAGTAGGCGGTAATGCGTCCGGAACGCGAGAACTTGCTGTCCTGAACGTCTGAAGTCTTCAAAACGTGGGTTGGTGCTTTCGCACCAACCGACCAGCCATAGGCGACCGTTCGGGGCTCGCCGCATAGACGCCGGAGCATTGCCGAGACGCCTATCTGAAGAAGGCGAGTCACGTTCCCAATGTGCTCAGCCAGGATAGGGTCGCACGCATGATCAACTGACAGATTCGCCGTATATCGCATCCTGCTGTCTATCAGCGGTGAACTGGAAGCGGCGCTCTGGGCTTGTCCTTTCACACCAGCTAAAGCTTCGCGTATTCCGCTTCAGCTTCTTTCAGAATGGGGAGGTTGGGGTCGGCGTCCTTCCAAAGCGCCAGGAAGTCTTGGTACGCGGGTTTGGCCTTGCCTGTATTTCCCATCAGCGCGTAGGCGCGTCCCAGCCCCAAATGCGCCAACGCGCCGATCGGTTCGTTCGCAACAACGCCCGGGTGATCGAGAATCCGCTGGAACTCGGCGGCAGCGGCATTGCCTTGCCTGGTTGCCAAATATGCTTCGCCTCGCAGGTAGACCCCGTATAGACAAAAGGACACAGCCGTAGCCTGCCCCAGCTCGTAAGGCGAAGAGACTGCCAGTGTGTTGATGGCCATTTGAGGATCGCGCCGAATCACGCTCGCTGCGCCGATGGTTGGCAAAAGGTTGCCCTGCACGATTGTGCCGTTAGGAAACGATTTGCCAAGTTCTGAGGCCAACAGCGCTGCCTGGTCTTGCTGACCCGCCAAACCAAGCGCCACGGCTGACATGGCTCTTACATCGGTGTCTTTCGCCAGCACCAGCGCGGCTCTCGCCTGCTGCCTGGCCAAGGAGAGATTCCCCACTAGCGCCTCGCGTACTGCAGCCTCCGCGACATATGCCGCCGCTGTTTCTCGGCGATCGTCGTGCTCAGCAGTTGCAGCGGCGCGGCGCGTCAGTTCCCGCGCCAAGGTGAAGTGTCCACCATACGCCGCGGTGTCCGATTGCAAATATAGAACGCTGTGCATCCACCCTTGCTTACCTTTCAGCCACGTCTCTTCCTTTTCCATGGCGGCAGCGTCATGCTCCAGGAAATTGACGGTATAAAGATAGCGGTGAACGATGGGGAGGTCGAGATGCAGCACTCCCAACTGTCGCGCTATGGCCCTGGCTTCATCCAAACGATTGCGATGCAGTGCGTTACTCACTTCAACGGCCAGAAGGTTGCCGTCTCCTGGACTTATCTTCAGTGCCTCTTGGCAAACTGCCGGAACCCTCTCGTAGTCGCCGAGGTATTCATAGATAACGGCCAGGTTCCACAGGGGAAATAGGTCGCTGGGGTAGAGCTGGGCCCATAACTCGTAGATCTTCCGAGCCGCCTCGAAGTCTCCATCGACGATATCCGCGTGGTGTGCGGCAATGTAAAACCTCTCGTGGTCGCTTACCCTCTCGCGCAGGTCGTAGGCTTTCTGGAGGTTCTCAATCCCTCGTGCGGGCTCCTCTCCATTGAAGTAGAGTGTCCCCAATCGCGCGTAGGCCATGGCGAAATTGGGGTCGAGGCCGACGGCTCGCTGGAACAGTGGAATCGCGGAGGGGCCATCATCTTTGATGACCCACGCCCGGTAGCCGAGGCTGTAGGCCTGCAGCGCTTCCAGCGACGGAGTGGTAACGCTCTCCAGCGGCGCATCATACTTTTGCACCGAAGCCAGCGATTCTCCCAGCTTGCCGCGGATATCGGAAGCCACCTTTCCCAGGGCGTCGAGGACGTGATTCTTGTCGCTGGCCTGCGCCTCTGTACTTGCCAACGACTCGCCATTGGCGCAGTTGAGCGCCTTCAAAGTCAGAAGATAGCGCGTGCCAACCTGCATGATTGCCCCATCGAGTACCGCCACGCTCCCGGTGCGTAAGCAGGCCTCGCGGGACAGTTCAGGGGTCAGCCGCGCATCTCTGGACCGCGCCATCAGCGAAAGTGTCTCGGCGATACGCTGGTCGGAAAGGAGGTTGAGGAACGGTGACTGCTCCAATTGCGAAGAGAGCCCCTGCCTCAACGTGCCGTCGAACACGGGATCGCCAGTGTTATTGGCGAAATCAGCGATCACAACGGTGCTCTGTTTGGTGAGTGCGCGTCCCTGGTGGGATCGCCCGTACCATAAGCCGCCGAGCAGGGCGACTGACGCCATCAGCATTGCAGCCAGGCCTCGGACCGCGAACGATCCCTCGGGTAAACGGCTTCGGGAAGCCGGCAAACTGAATGGCTCGATATCTTCTGTGACGACACTGGTGCGGATGGTCTGCTGCTCAAGAATCAACCCGCTGAGATTCTGGTTGGAAGCGAATGCCGCATCGGGGACGACTGCGGGGCTCTCAGAGGCAACGACATGCACCGGTTTGACAAACTGATACCCGCGCCCCGGCAACGTGGCGATGTAGCTGTTGTCGCCGGGCCTTTCTTCGAGCGCACGCCGCAGCGCGGAGATGCTTTGCGTCAGGCTGCTCTCATCCACATGGGTGTCTGGCCAGACATTCTTAAGTAGTTCGTCCTTGCTGACCACCTTTCCCGGGTTCTCGATCAAGTAGAGCAACACGTCAAAGGCTCGGCGGTTGAGCGTAACCGCGCCTTCTTCCCGCCGCAGTGTGCGTGCCAGGACATCGATCCGAAACTCGCCGAATTGAAATATACCCTCTGTTTTCATCGGGTTATTTGCGATTCACAACTTGTCCTAACTTGTCGGAACTTGTCACTGGCCTTTTTGGGGCGATCGCCGCAACATTCGTGACCAGCATGGGGGGAGGGTACGAGACGACTCTACCAATGGCTGAGTCAACGGGCAAGCTTCTTCCGTTCCGAAAGGTCCGGAAGCGGTGCGACCCGGACCGTCCGCACGGAAGTGAGGGTAGAGCGGCAGGCGATGGCCGTGCTGGTGGGTGAGGTGGCCGCAGTGGGATTCGATGTCTGCCCGCTCTGCGGAACCAAGCTGACTGCCGCGCACCCGGAACACTCAAGAGCCGTGCTCACCAAGGGCCCGAACTTGGAGGGGCAAGTTCCCGCTGAACACCCTCCGCCTTAACCGGGCAGAAGCGCTCGGCTTTGCGGCTCGTCCGGACGTGACAATGGCCCGGCAATTCGCCGAAACCGTGCGAAACCAAACCAACCGGCAGAAGCGGCATTTTCAAGAAAAATCGTTTCGAAAGGAATGGATTTCATGAACACAAAGCAGATTTACGGGAACCCGGAAAGTAGGAAGCAGTTCCTTTGCATCGCAAGCGCGGCGATCGCGCTGCTCGTTGCAGTCCCGGCGCGGGCCGCGGATTCCTCGGTTGTAACTCTTCCCGTAACCCGGTCGCCCATCGCGGGTTCGACGGCTACCCTTCCACTATCCCAGAGCTTCATCGCGATACCGCCGGTCGCGGCGCCGACCGCGGTCTATATTCTGCTCCCCGGTGGGAACGGCGACATTCAACTGACTCCTGCGGGCAGCGATGGCAAGCTCGGCATCAACTCGACCAACTTCCTGGTCAGGGGCAGGTTCCTGTTTGCTGCCGAGGGAGCTTACGTCATCACGCTCAACGCGGCGACGGACTTCCTGAGCACTGCCCTCCCGAATGGCACCGGAGGTCTGTACGACATGCAGGCGAGTTCCCAGCACATCGCGGATGTAATGCAGGTGATCGCATGGGCGCGAGCCACCGCACCTGGCGTGAAGGTCTGGTTGATCGGAACAAGCAGGGGAACGGCGGGAGCCTTTGTCGCAGCCGAATACAGTCCGGCGATGCTTGGCCCGGACGGCCTCGTCTTTACTTCGCCCCTCAACCAGGCAGGCGATCCCGACTCCCTGCTCAGTGCCAGTCTAGCTGCCATCACAGTGCCGACTCTGATTGTGAGCAACACGGAGGATGGTTGTCCCGCTTCCAATCCCATGGGCGATCCCGCTGTCGAAGCGGCTCTTACCAGTTCGCCTGCAACGCTCATTGACCTGGTCTCGGGCGGCGTTCCACCGCTTGACGGCGTTTGCGACGCGCTTTCGTACTATGGCTTCTTTGGAATCGAGGCGAAGGTCGTAGAGCTGATCGCGCCCTGGGTGGCGGCAAACTAGTTTGCCGGAGATCGAAGTTTTCCCCTTTTGGGGTTTCTTCGCTCCGCACTGGGAATAGAGGTTGAAGATCTCGGTCCAGCCTCACCCTTCGATCCGCCGACTGATGCCGTTTTTCTCCCGACGGACGCAGGCGGCGGGCAGCCCAATTTTTTGTCGCTCCTTCATGGGATTCGATTGCACGAAAGGTACTCAAATGCTACTTCTCAACAGCCTCAGAACGGTCAAGACGATTCAAGTCTTCGCCTGCGTGGTTGCTCTTGCTGGTTTTCATTCCGGCTCATACGGAGCCGGAGCGCAGACCGCCAACGCCGCCGAGCAAGGTTCGGCATCACCCGAGGCCCGGGTCACCCTCGCCGGCCACACACCGCCGCAGGTGCTGGATGGGACGGCCATCCGTGTCGGCCACTACGACCCGGAGAAGAAGCTGCGCCTGGTTTTGGCTGTTCAGGTGCCGCGCATGGCCGAAGAGGAGCAGTTCCTCGCCGAATTGCAGTACAGGCAATCGCCGCTCTTTCACCAGTTTCTGAGCGCCGAAGAGTGGAACGCCCGTTTTGCGCCTTCAGCCGAGGACGAGCAGAAGATCGTGGACTGGGCCGAGAGCCAGGGTCTGACCGTGACCAACCGCTTTGCAAATCGGCTTCTTGTGGACCTAGAGGCTCCGGTCGGCGTGATTGAGAAGGCGTTCAATGTAACCGTCAACAACTACCAGGTAGGCGATGAGGTGGATTTTTCGAATGACCGTGACCCGGCCATTCCAGCCCAACTTTCCGGTATAGTCAGCGCCGTACTCGGGCTCAATCGCATTCAGAGGGTGCGTCGAGTGGGATCCGGCTCCTCGAAGAAAATAGGTCCGGACTATGTTCCCGGTCCGGTCCGTTCGTTTGTGGAATTGTCTCAGGGCGACGGCGACCCAACGAAGGCGCCATGGAATCGATCCACCGAGATGGCTTCTGATCCATTCAATGTCCCGGCCTCCGGCCCTACCAACAAATTCGCCAGCCCGTCGGAAATCTTTAGTTCGCAGGCCTATAACTACGACGCGCTCTATGCGCTGGGACACTGCTGCAACCCCCATCACGATGCGGGCGGCTCCCCTCCGGATTCTTCAATCGGCCTGATCACATTCGGCGGCTTAAATTACGATGACGCGACCACTTTCTTCAAGTTCTACGGCATGGCGTGGCACTATACGGTTTATTCGGTCGAAGGGCTTTTCAGTCTTCCAATCAGGTGCACGGTCGGAGTCGACTCCGGCTGCACCGGCGCTGCACTGGATGATGAAGCCCCGCTGGACGTGGAGTATTCGACCGCTTCGGCCAACAGTTTTGGCAAAGCGGACGACACCGCTCAGGTCTTCGTATATGAGGGACTGAACGACAGCATTTACACCTATACGGACTTGTTCAATTTCATGCTCACCGATAGCCATGCGAGGGTGCTTTCCACCAGCTATGGATGGCCGGAGTCTGACACGCCGTTCTCGAACACTGAAATTGGTGGCCTGCATAGCATCTTCAATTCGATGGTGGGGCAAGGCTGGACGTTGATAGCGGCTGCTGGCGACAACGGCTCGGTCGACGGGTGCACGGGCGGCCTGGCGGTGGATTATCCGGCCTCCGATCCTGATTTTGTTGCCGCGGGTGGCACTGAGCTTAGCCTCTACAGCAACGGAGATTATGCTGGCGAGGTTGCCTGGACGGGCGGCCAGAAACCTGGCTCATGCGCCAGCAACGACGGTGGTGGAGGCGGGGGCGTAAGTGTGCTCTTTGACATGCCGTCCTGGCAGAAGCCGATTGCCGACGGCCAGACCAAGCGCGTATTGCCCGACATCTCGCTGAACGCAGGCGGTATCGGTCAGTGGGACTACTGCACAGATTCGGCTTGCCAATCTGAGGGAGCCGATGGTTGGGCGCCCTGGGGCGGCACAAGCATCGTCGCGCCCGAGCTCGCCGGCTTCTTTGCTCAGGAAAACGCCTACTTGGCCGATATCGGCAGCATTTGCGGTTCGAAGGGCACATCCCGCTGCGATTCCATCGGCAACGCAAACCCGCTTATCTATGAAGAAGCGGTGCAGAAGAACGCCGCCCACTATCCCTTCTACGACATCACCAAAGGTTGCAACTCCAATGACATCACCACCGAGTATAACGTCCCATTCTACTGTGCCGTTCCCGGCTACGACCTGGCGACGGGCTGGGGTTCGGCCAACATGCTGCAACTTGCCTGGGCCATCAACTGGGAAGTGATTCCCGCCAGCGGCGTTCCCTACGTAACCTTTACCGGCCCCGACAAGAGCAAGTGGTACAACAGCAACCAGACCGTGAGCTTCAAGATCCACGACTATGTTCCGCACGGAGGCACACCCGGCACGGGGATCGCCGGCGCGACCGTAAGTTGGGATTCAATTCCCGACGATCCAACTCGCGAAGCCACGCCGGGCGCGGGCAACTCTTTCTACAGTGGCCCGGAGTATCCCGGAATGTCCACCGGATGCCTGACATTCGAACCTAAAGATGGCTGCTTCGCCATCGAGGCCCAGGGATGCCATACAGCCCATGTGCGCGGCTGGAACAATCAGGGTTGGAGCACCGCGAACAGTCACGATTACCCCGAGAAATACGGACCGGTCTGCTACGACACTGTTGCTCCGACCATCGAAGTAACCAAGAATCCCGCGTCGCCGCCTGCAAGCGGCTGGTATACCAACACCGTGACCGTCACCCTCAAGGCGAGCGATCCGGGCGGCAGCAATGCATCCGGTGTGCGGGGAATTTTGTACGGCTACAACAATCCGGAGTGCAAACCGACGTCCTATGGCTCCTGCTTCGAATACAAATCTCCTTTGGTCATCGATACGCCAGGCACCCAGACCATCACTGCGTTTTCTCTCGACAATGCCGGGAACGCCAGCGAGATTCTGACCGACGTGATCAAGATCGACACCGGCGCTCCGACCATTCTGGTTGGCTACGACCCGCCACCGCCGGCCAGCGGCTGGTACAACGGTTCCGTGACTGTCTCATTGCAAGCTAGCGATCCGATCGGCATCGCGGATATCTACTACGCCTTCAACAACGCTGCCTGCACGCCGAGCAGTCCATCCTCCTGCTCGATCTACCGCGACGAATTCGTCCTTGACTTGCAGGGAATCAAGACCCTGAATGCGTTCTCCAAGGACAATGCGGGCAAATACAGCAGTCTGGCAAGCGTAAGCATCAAGATCGACACCACTCCGCCGGTTACTACGGCAAGCTTGAGCGGAACGGAGGTGGGCAATCAATATCAGTCGGCCGTGAATGTGGTTCTGACGGCCACCGACAACCTGAGCGGAGTGGCGGCGACTTACTATTCCATCGACGGAGGCGCTACAGTCACCTACTCGGGACCATTCAATATTGCGCTTGCCGGCAGCCACACACTCAACTATTGGAGCGTAGACGTGGCCGGCAACACCGAGACCGCGCACGCGCAGCCGTTGATCATTGACTCCCCCACCACGGCAACGCTGACCGCGTCTCCCAACCCCGCAGTCGTCGGCCAGTCGGTGACACTGACGGCAACCATCACATCGACTCTCACCGGCACTCCCACGGGCACGGTGAGCTTCTTGAACGGCACAACCCTTTTGGGCACCGGTACACTCAACTCAAGCGGCGTCGCCACCTACATCACCGCAACCTTGCCGTTGGGCAGCGATGCTTTGCAGGCCACCTATGCGGGAGCTACGTATTACCTTGCCCCTGCCGCCCCAGCAAATTTTTCCGAGTCAGTCATCAACCCACCCACCGCAACGGCAACGGCGCCGGTGCTCACGTTCAATCCAGCGGCAATCGGCATTTCCGCGGGGTCAGCGCAAACGCTGACCGCGAGCTTTACGGTTACCAACTACACGGGCAGCTTTACGCCCACGGCGATGGCGCACTACGGCCACGACTACACGCTGGGCGCGGTCAACTGCACCGGCGGCAACGGCACGGAAACCTGCACGGTGCCTGTTTCCTTTATTCCCACTCTGCCCGGCGCACGCAAGGATGCGGTGCAACTGATGGCCGGCTCGACCATTTTGGCCACGGAGTTGCTGGGTGGAACCGGACAGGGCCCGATGGCCCTGATGCAGCCCGGCGTGGTAACCAGTCCCATTTCCAGCGCTGCCTATAACATCTACCAGTCGACGGTCGATGAGAACGGGACTGTCTATTTTGTAGTGGACAACGGCAATGCGGTTTACAGCCTGGCAAAGGGGAGTTCTTCTCCTACGCAGCTGCCAATTACGGGGCTGAGCTCGCCGCACGGCATCGATATCGACGGCGCGGGCACACTGTACATCGCCCAAAACAACTACGGCACCGACATCGTCACCTTCAACACGTTCACCGGAGTGCAGGGGTCGATCGCTGTCGTACCCACTGCCCCCTACGTGCCTTGCTCGAGTGCCGAATATCTCTACGGCGTGGCCGTCGACGATGCAGGAAATCTCTTCGCCCTGGACACCGAATGCAGCCAGATTTTCGAACTCAAAGCGGACGGAACCTACTCCGCCACTGCGATCGATCCTTCCGTCGGTGGGCCGAATGACATCGCCGTCGACGCAGCGGACGATGTCTTCATTGGTGGCGGGGCTGACATCAATGAGCTAACTGCGGGCGGCACGCAGACGCAGATCAATACGGTCGGCGCTGCTGAGGGCCTCCAGGCCGATGCTGCAGACACTCTCTACGCCACCCGATACACCGGCCGCGGTGTAGCAGAATTGCCGGCGTCGAATTATTCCGCCTCAGCCTTTACGCTCGACCCAGCCTCCGTTCCGCTCGGCGAGGGCCTGGGCTCCGACGGCACACTGTATGTCGGCAACTACACCAACCTCGACAAGGTCGACCGTTCGCAGGGAGTGATCGCCTTCGGCGAGCAGGAGGTAGGCGTTCAAAGCACGACGCAATACGCAAGCATTTACAACGGCGGCAATCAATCGTTGACCCTTTCGAACATCGCCATCAGCGGCCCGCCGTTCACCCTGCTACCCGGCACAACCAACAACTGCACCGCCGGCCTGGTGATCGCGCCGGGCGCGTCGTGCGAAGTTGGGGTGACCATCACTTCGCCGCATGCCGGAACCTTCGCTGGCACGGTGACCTTCACATCCAATTCGCTGAACACCACGAGCACCGTGCAGACCGTTGCGCTTACCGCCTATGTCTACGGTGTCTACATGGTGCCCTCGCCGACCACGTTGGCTTTTGCGAACCAAACAGCCGGCACCACCAGTGCCGCAGGCACGGTGACGCTCACTAATGAGGGCGACCTCTACGCTGGCCTAATCGGGAACCCGACTTCTTCCGACCCTGCTTTCACTCCCACGCTCGGCACCTGCACCGTTGCCATCGACGTAGGTTCCAGTTGCCAGATCAGTGTTACTTTTTCCCCAGCTCAGACACAGCCCTATTCGGCCACCATCACCGTTCCGGCATCAAGCGGAGGTGGTGGAATTACACCTTCAGCGACCTTCACCGTGAGCGGCATGGGAGTAAATTAGGCCGCGCTCACTGCGCCAATTTTATCCTCGGAGGGCTCGCGACAGGAGCAACCAAACCAGAGACGCAGAGCACAATCCAGGGTCCGAATCGAATGAGATGCGCCGTTTCCTAGAACCGCCGGAGCCTTATGCTTTTCCCCCTGAGACGGACTCGCATCGACATTGGCAGACTTGAAGCAATCTGGACGCGTTCGGTCGACATTTGTAATTTGTAACTTCCGGAAAACAGGATAGCATTGATACCCGACCGCTCGCTTTTTTCCGCGACCGGAGACATGCCGGTGAATGCTGTCACGAGCGCTCTGGGCGAGTGCCATTGGGCAAAGATTCGAGCTGCTTATTGTCGTCACATTCCTCCGGAAGTAATAGAAGGCCAACCATCTCGTCAACGGTGGCGCCAACCACCTGGACGTAGAGTCGTCTATTCGGAACTTTGCCAGCCCTTCGCCCCCGCTCGCCTTCCCGTCCTGGCGAAACTTCCGGTTTGGCGGTAATACGCTCGAAACAACCTGGGGGCGGGCGATTCAGCGACAGAAACTCACACTAGACCGTATCCGTTTCGAAAATGCTCACAATCTCAGCATTTCCTGATTCCTTTGCTAGCAGCGCGAATGAATTCCCTTGGGTGTCACTTGCTCGACGAAGGCCAGGGAACCGCCCCAGAAATCGCTTGGTCCATTCGACATCACCTCGGCGTATCGCATATGCGAAGTCAGTAAGCTCAATTCCAAGGAAACCACCCATTTCGCGCAGGTACTCAATAGCCCAACCAGCGGGAGTCGCACCAAATTTGCGATCAGGTGCGTTTATATCGGCGCCTTGTTCAACCAGGAATTGGGCAACGGCACGGTGCCCACCGAAGGCCGCGTGGTGAAGAGCCGTCGCGCCGAGTTCGTCTCTCAAATTGATGAATTCCGGATGATCGTGAAGGAGAGCCCTGACGTCTTCCAACGCCCCTCGTTTGGACGCATCAATGAGCTTTTTAAATTCAGGCATAAGCCTCTTCGCCCCGCATTCAGGTGATCTCAGAGCATATCAGCAGATACTTATAGCAGCAGATACTTCGTGGTTGCAGCCCCATTTCCTCATCGATGATCGTCAAATTCGGTCGGATGGTCGGCAGCTCGTCACTATGCCGTCTGTTCGCCTCCACCCGGTCGGCCGCGCGGGGGTGGGTCCGGGTCGTGGACGAGTCGGCGGTCATAGGGCCAGAACGTCGAAAGTTGCGGACGGCTCCCGTGCTTGGCAAGTCGCGTCGAGTCCAACGGCTTCCATGCGATGACTTTGGAATTCGGCTAAGCGCGGCCTTTACTTCGGGCGGATTACGTTTACCGCGATGTCGGACTCGTTCTTGATGCGGATCGGTCGGCCATCCTTCGTGGGCGGCTCAAACAGCCATGTCATCATCTGGTCGTGAATCTTCTGAGTCAAAGAATCGCTCGGGGATTTTTCGACGTTTGCCATCTCGACCGTTCCATCGGGTCCAACCTGGAGGATGATGTGGACAGTGATTCGACCCTGCACCTTGGCGTCAACGAAGACAGGCTCCAGCGAGCAGGAAACGCAGCGCAGTGTCCCCGTCGGGGGTTTTGTTCCCAAGCGAGGCATGGTCTGTTCGTGTGGCAGGGAAACCTCCGGGGACGCTTCAACCTCAGTGGCCTTGCCGAGTGGAGTGCAGGAGACGCTCTGGTTTAGCGTGCAGATGTTATTTCCAACAGCGGCCCACTTTGCCGTCAGCGCACCCTTGGGAATCTCCGAGTAGGTCGTCTCTTGATGGAAGAAATTGACAAGCAATGTGCCTGATGCCAGACAGCCCTGAGAGTTGCAGATACCGCAATTCTCCCAATGGCAGGGATGAATCTCATTGGTTGTGTGGGTCCAATGAGTACCATCATCGGAATAGGTAGCCATTGGGACGCCATATCCACCGCCGGGTTTGTCTTTCCCAACGACCTCGTGGCCGGTGGCCCAATACTTGCCGTCAACACGCAGAAGGTCTTTGATCCCAGTGCTGGGCGGATCGTAGAAGCTCCACGTTTTACCGCCGTCGATGGTCGCAAGGAATCCGGCCTCAGAGTACGGCCCTTCGGAAAGAACCGCGGTCATCTTATCGGGTGAAAGTGCGACAAGAAAGGGCGTGAATGGAAATCGTTGCAGCGTATCGGTAGGCTGCGCGATCTGGTGTGGCGAAGCGTCACCGTCGAGATAAAAGAGAGACGACGCGGTACGCAGTAAGCCGTGAGTCGGATCAGCGAACGAGGCGAGCAGAATGGTGTCGTTTCCCAACTGCCGCGCCTCCCATGTATCACCTCCATCATTGGTGAAGAGCACTGTCCCTGCTGTTCCGTAGGCGTATCCAAATCTTGCGGAGAAGAACTCGATTCCAAAGAGCATCGCACCGGCACCTGATGCGTGGTGATGAAGGGTCCAGGCCTTCCCGTCAGATGAGGATGCGATAGATTCGTCGGGGCCGCAGACCCAAAACGCATCCTTGCTTGAGGCAATTGCGAGGGGGTGAAACCCCGGATTGCTTGTCTGCCATCCCGGTGCTTGGCCATGGGACGCTAGACAACTCGAGAGACAAAGGGAAAGTACGGCTCTGCGGATGAGCATGGTGCCCATTTTAGAGCGCCCTCGCCTCTGAAAGCAGTAGCACGGAGCAAGTATTGCGCCTACGGTTCCCGAGTTGTCGCCGACTCGGACCTTTGGCGATTCTTCGCCCCGGGGCCGAAACTCCCGCTTGGGCGGTGACTCATCCCCAACCCAGAAGTCTTGGGGTCCGGCGTGCTCGCTTAGTGCTTTAAGAACTTGTTGAAAAACGCCAAATACTCCCTCGAGCCAAAAATGAAATCGCGCCACAATGCCCGTAGAACGATCAGAGCGACGTTGGTGAGGGTTCAGGTATCCCTATTTTTGACGCATTACGGGATGCAAAGCTGTTTTTCAACAAGTTCTTAAGAGATCTCGCAGCAATTCGAAGAAGCAAGGTACCGCAGCTACATTGCCAGGGTTCCTTGCGCAGCAACACCGAGTCCGAATGTTGTCAAGATTCCGCAAGGGCGAGCATAACAGGAATCCGCACGCAAAGGACTCTCCGCCAGTTGTCGCGTGCCGGGATTCTCAAGAAACTCACCTTGAACCCTGAACGCCCAGGTTCTCCACTGTCGTATGCTTCCCGGCGTTTGCGATGCTTTTCTCAGCTGGCTGGCCAAAGACTTCAGGATGCAGATAATAGCCCCTTTCTGATACCGGTTTGTCCACTTCCACGGGTATACGATTTGCATTGGCGTACGCGTCCTGGCGGATGCCGGTCACTTGCCAAGAAACTTCAACTTTCGGCTTGCTGGTGCGGATCATAAAGCGGTTGTCTTTGATTTTGGAAGCGACAATTGCCTGCGCAAACTGTCCAATCACGGTGAGTTGGTAGCGGAAGTCGCGGTTAAGTGCTTCGAAATAATCCGGCAAAACCACTGTTGCCATACCATGTTTGTTGGTGATCACGTTGCCGTTATAGACATTCATCATGTCGGGCGACTCGACAAACGAGTGATACAGGTATTTGTCCGCAGGATCGAGCGGGTGGTCGATCTTGAAGGATCCTGCCGGCTTGCTTACCGCACCAACCAGATTTGTTGTTCCGTTCACGGTGAGGTTGCCCGAGAAAACGCCGTCGCCGTTGGCGTCGACGCTGAAGATTCTGGTGCTCCCAGCGCCCGACCTGCCTTCGATCACGGTTCCGGTAGCGGTGGGGCTCATAAAAGTTCCGGCAGTTCCACCCTTCCCTCGCGCGACGCCGACCACGCCGGACCCGGTGCTGCTGTATGACTCGCCATATACGCCGGCGGTGCCGCCTGTGGATGCACTGGCCGACCCGAAGACCCCGGCCCCGCTGGTGCTCGCGATCCCTCCCCAGACACCAGCAACGCCCCCCGAAGTAGAATACTCATACCCTCTGACCCCCGCTGCGCCGGGTGTCGAACTGGAAGCAGCGCCGATGACACCATAGACTTGCCCTGACGCGGCTTCCTCATAGCCGTTGACGCCGGCGGCGTTGTCGGTGCTGCTATAAGTGCCGCCGCTCACGCCATAGACTTCACCTGTTAGGCCCCACTCAAACCCATTAACGCCTGCGGCTTTCGCGGTTGTGCTGAAGGCTGTACCGTTGACCCCGAAGTTTGAGCCAGTTGTACTTTGTTCATATCCATTGACCCCGGCTGCGTTTGCAGAGCGACTGTTCGCGATTCCCCAGACTCCAAAGACCTGGCCAGAAAGCGCGGATTCCTCGGCGTCCAATGCCGCAGCATAATCCGTCGAGCTATTTGTGGCCCCAACAACGCCATAGACTAGACCGGTGTTAGCATTCTCAAAGCCCGCCACACCCGCCGCGCCGGAAGCGGCGCTGTTGGCAATTCCGCTGACACCGTAAACATGTCCTGTAGGGGCACTTTCGAAACCACTCACCGCTGCGGCGTCGAACGTTGTACTGCTTGCGGTTCCGTAGACCCCATAGACCTTACCCGAAGAGGCAGACTCGTTGCCTATTACGCCTGCGGCGTTTGTAGTGGTGCTGGCAGCGGTACCCCTGATTCCATAAACCGCTCCCATGGCAGCGCTTTCAATGCCGGTTACACCAGAGGAATTGGTTGTGGTGCTCTCGGCTCTACCGATCACGGCCGACGCGAGCCCCACCGTCGCATTGTTCGTTCCCGCGACGGCGGCTGCCGCGGTATTGGATTGGCCAGTTATGCTGCCCGCCGCAGTAACATTCATGCCGGACTGAGTGAGCGCGGAGTTGCCGAGACTGCTCGAACTGGTCCAGAGAGCCACCGTGTTCGCGGTTCCTGAGCCGCTGGGCGCAGCGTTTGGGTGAACTGCGGCACGACCCTTTTCAGGTGTCGTTTCCGGGGTCTCCACTACCGGCACATTTGCGCGGAACTGGGTTTGAGTTACAAATTCTCCCGCAGGTACGCCGCCCAGCGTCTCGGCGTCGGCGGCCTTCATGGCGTAGGGAACCGAGACCAGGAGCACGCGTGGCTGCTCCGGCGCGCGCTCGATGCTGATACTCAGCCAGCGTGCCTGGCCGTCGGCGAAGACGTCCTGCGGCAATCCCCCTTGCGTGGCCGATCCCAGCAGCACCGAATACCTGGAGTCTTCGCCGATGGTAACGCGCTGCGTCTCGCTCCACAGCGGTTCGCCGCCCTCTTGCGAGGCGTAGATGCGAAACGCTGCTTCGACCGTGTCCCCAGCGCGATTCCGCGCCACGCCGCTATACCGCATCGATTGCGGCACCACTGCTTGATTGTCTGCAAATGGCTTCGGAACCTGCGAGAGGCTTGCGCAAGTAGCGATCACAGAGAAGGCCAGCACCTGGCAATATGAGAGCAGACCCCGACAAATGTTCATCCTCGTTTCTCCTTTGCTTGTAGTCTCGATAAATTGTGTTCCCGGGGGATGGTCGGCATCGTACAACAGGATGTTTCGGGTTTCCACCAGATTCCAGTGGAACAAGGAACAGCAGCGAAGGCCCCCGAGATGTCGATCCGTGGCCAACATTGCGCGCATGGGCACCTTGCTGATCATTCATTAGGAAAGAATATAGGCCTTCACCCCGATGAGCCCTGATAAACGCCCCAAGGTCCAGTAATGAGTTGTGCTTGGATTGTCGCCTACTCGTCACTATGCCGTCTGTTCGCCCGCCCAGTTCCGGCTGCCGGAGGCCCGCCGCCGGTAAGGGAAGAGTAGGCGGTCATTCGCCCGGAACGACCACACCGGTAGCCTAAAGCTCGTTCCGTCACGACATTACAATGGGTTCAAAGTTCGCCACTCGCCACAAGTTTGCATCGCGGACAACTCGATATATACGGAAGTTTGGAGGCAGCCCGGACCGAAGCATCCGAAGCTTTAGCGGCCTAGACCATGTTCGCCAGCTCCTGCAGGAGAACGTCGTCAGGCTGCGACAGATCGAGAGGTAAGACTTGCGGCTGCTTCAGTCTCAGGTCGCCAGTGGGCCAATAGACTTCGATCAAGTTGCCGTCAGGATCTTCGAAGTAGAAGGCAAACGACGCACCGTGATTAAACGTGAACTTGATCGGGATGCGCCTCCCCACGACGCGCGCGTGGAATGATCGTAACTCGGCGAGTGAAGAGACCTTGAAGGCAATGTGGGCAAATGCAGGGTTCGCGAACAAGGCGATTTCGTGCGACTCCTCCTCGGGGCGGCTGCTCAAAAAGACGCTTGTGCCGATGAGATGATCAGGGCCGCTCTCGCCGACGACCTCCATGCCGAGAACATCCCTATAGAACTCCGCAGACGCAGCAGGGTTTGTGGCGTGCAATCCGACGTGGTGGATACCGGTGTTGCGACAGGTCGCTCGATCTTGCATAGAAGTCCTCCGGGGAGGGACACAGTATACATAAACTGGCTCGACACTCTCGCGAGATAAAACGCGGACCGCAGTCGCAGGAGCGCAGGCCTTATCTGCGATTCCGGTCGCATCGTCGCCGATTCGGAAGTTTCGAGTGGCCAGATCACGGGGACGCCGAAACCGTGTGATGCTGAGCATGGGTTTTAGCAAAGAGTCCGGCAGCTTTTTCGATCGGGCCAGAAAGCTGTTCCGCCGGCTATCCTTACCGCTACATGAGTCTCCGCAGCCAAAGCCTCACTTGACGGGCCGGCGCGACTCGCCGGCTCGGACAACCCCGAGTCACAGATCCGCGGTCGTTTGATACCCTATCGCCAGGAGGTTGCCGACTTGGACATTTCTTCGCCGTTTGTCGTGGTGCCGGTCATCATCGTGGTCTTCTTCGTTTGTATCTTCTGGGGAACCAGCTCGAAAGAAGACAACCCCGAAGCGGGCGATGCGATGCATTTAGACAACCGGCACATCCACTGAGGAATCTCTGCAGGAGCAGTGTGATTTCGCCGCCAGAGCTCAAGCCCCTTGTTGAAAGGAAGGCGTTTTGCGGCACGAATAAACTTGTGCCCTGACGCTTCGAGCCTTCCGGGAGATCTTTTTCAGCAGCCTGCGAAGTCCTGCCCGGTTTCCAAGCTCGTTGATCCGAGCAGCTTTCCTGAGACTCGCGGGAGTTACGGCTCCGGCTTGGGAGCCGCCGGCTTCTCTCCGCCGGGCGGCGAAGATTGCGCCGCAGTAGCCGGCGCCGGTTTGGCTGGAGCGCCAGGCGCAGCCTGAGGCGCGGCCGGCGAGGCAGGCGGAGTTGCGGCTTGCGGAGCCGCCGCCGTCGTGGGCTGGGGCGCGGGCTGGTTGCCCGCTGGAACCGTCTCAGGAGCGGCAACGGGCGATGGGGCTGCGGATTTCGGCGCAGCCGAGCTTTGCGGAGCCGGCAAGCTCACGGGAAAAATCGGAGTCACGTTTAGCGTCTGCACTGTCCCGGGATCATCGCGCAGCTTCAGGTAGAGCACGCCCCCGGCTGGATGAGGCACGGTAAGCTGCGTCCCGGTAAACTCGGGCGGCACGTCGACCGCGTTGTCGAAGTCGGGCGTTGCAGAAAAGGCCCGCGCCAGGAAGAGATTACTGCCGTTCAAGGTGCAGGGCCGGATGTAGGAGCGCGGGCAGCGCAGCGTGCCGAATCCCGGCTCGCGGACGAGCGTGCCCAGCTCCACCCAATCGCCTGCGACCCCATCGGCCGATACCGGACGCACGCGCAGGGGGCCGAAGGCTGAGGAGCCGAATTTGGCCAGCGGCTCGACGACGCCGAGAGCGGTTTCGGAGTCCTCCAGCATCAGACTGCCGTCGGCCACGGACAGCTCGGTGTGGAAGCTGTCGTCGTCGGCGGCTACCTCGATCTTCTCGCTGCGGGGAAAATTCGCCGGGACGCGCGACTTGAGAAAGAAAACAAGCCTTCCCTCGATGGGAAGATCGTCGGGACTGCCGAGGTGCACCGGCGAGGGCGCTTCGTTGGCCTCGTCCTGCACTCCTTTGCTGAGCAGCGTGACTTGCGGTCGGGGCGGGTCTACGGTAACCGGCACCTTGAGCTGGCGGCCGTCGCGCAGCTTCACCGCAGCCATGTAGCTTTTTCCGGCCTCGAGGCCGGCGGTGGAGTCGACCGTCTTCATGGACAACTTATCGACATCCGCCACGCGCTTCAGGCCGTCCGGAGTGAGCGTGATGCCGTTCAGGGTGGCCTTTTCGACCTCATCGAGCCGAGTGCCGGTCAACTCGGCGGTCGGGTCTCCGGAGCTGAGCGCGAGATGTTCGAGCGATGCCGCTTCGGCGTAGGCCTGGAGAGACAGCGTGTCGGGGTTGGAGAGTCCATACTGGTGGACTTCGACGGTGACATTCCCCGGAGACGCATCCTTCATGGGCATGAAAACTTCCAGCGTTTGCGGCTTGGCCGCCTTCCAGGTCAATTTCAACGTATCGCCGGCCGCGTTCTTCTCGTCGACTTTTTCCACGCAGAGGCAATTCGGGCCTTCCAGATGGAGGGTATCCTGGCGGCCGACGATCAAAGCCAACTGGTCACTTGCCGCCAGTGTCCATTTCCCCGGCTCAGGCGCCAGCAACTTGAAGTGAGGCCCGTCCCAGTCGTCGAATCCCCATTTGCCTTTCAGAACCCCGGTCAGTTCCCCGCCGGGCAGCGCCGGCGCCGAGTGCTCGAAGACAAATCCGCCCGCGGCGGCATCGGCCGTCACGGGGATATTGACCGGCCCAAGTCGCGTATCGACAACCAGGGAAAGGGAATGGGCCATTTGCGTGGCGAAGACGAGCGGCGCGCCTTCGGCCTCTAAAGATACGCCCGGCCTCTGCACGCAATAGCCCTCCGACGGGTCGTCGGAATGAAGCGGAGGCGCTATGGCCGGACCCACCGGCGGCAGCGCCACCACGATCACCGACTTGGGGTCGCGGAAGGAGGGCGGGAAGTTCAGGTGAAGATTGAGCGTGTCCTTTAAGGGCAGTGCCAGGGCCGGAATGTACTGGAAGTGCGCCGTATGCAGAGAGGAGAGGATTCTGGCCGTGTCCAGGACGGCGCCGACATAAGGACTGTAGATACCGGCGCCGGCCGAAGGAGCATAGCTGAGCTGGTTCATCAGGTCGCCGGCCGCGCCGTTGGCCAGTTGGGTAATCATGCTCTGGGTGTTGGCATCGTCGAGGACCAGGCCGTCGGTGTGCTGGGTCAGGCAGGGAGCCTGCTGGTCGGTCGGCTTATCGAAGCACTCCTTATCGAGGCGAATGCCGAGCGTCTTGGCGGCTTTTTCGGCGCGTTCCTTGAGCAGCTTCTGATCGCCCGCGGAACTGATTTTGACCTCCGCGAGGTAGGCGTTGAGGCGCATGCGGTCCCAACTGGCGGCCTGCAGGTCCTGCGCAGCGCGAACGAAGGCGCCGGGGCGGGCGCGCACGGCGGCGCGCAAGGTGCTGAAATCTCCGCCGGTCTCTGGCGCCAGGAAGACGAGCGCCTGCTGGGCTTCCTGAGGCACCGTGACGAAAACTCCCTCTTCGCGCGCGCTTCGCGACCAGGTCTCCACGCGGGTGAACCACTCCGGGGGAGGGGGATTGGTGATTCCACGGAGGAAAGCGACGACCAGGACAAAGTGCGTGGATTGGCTTTCGGGCAGGTCGGGATGGATCCAGAGGCGATCGCCGGGGAGCAGATTGGGGACCTGTCCGATGGGGAGGGTTATATCGCCCCGTTTGACGTGCACATCTACCTTGGGGCCGATCAAGTCAAAGGCCGGAGCATCGGCGAGCACGGGGAAGGCACACAGTATGCCGAGCAGGAGAAAAAACAACCTACGGCGCATATCACTATTGTACGAATTCCCGAGTCGCCAAAAAAGCGGATCGACGCAACTTTTTGGCCCGGTCATTCGTCCCCCCAACGGGTTTTCCCAAAAATCCGGGGCGATTCCTGTTTCAATAGGGAGATGCGCACACGGTTTTTGGGTTACACTGTTCGATGTACAAGCAGCCGATGAAGTGGGTTAACTAGTATTTCTTGAGCCATGTGGGGTCGACAAGACAAGTGATAAGGGTGTTTCCCCCCCGAGGAAGCGCCGCCTGCGTCTCCTGAACGCCTTACATACCCTCGAGAAATCCTGCAACTCGTAGGGATTTACTTTCTCCCGTTTTTGGATAGGGGAAAACCGTCGATGCGGCAGTGGACGTACTCTCCTCTGCACAAACGCTATATGGAAGTCAGGCCCTTTTTTCCCTTGCTGCAGGAGGGGAAACGCAACCGATGCATCCGGCCTGGAAGTCGTCCGGAACCATAGAACGCTCAGGCGGCAAAGGGCGCCGTATTTGGAGACAGGCATGAAATCGACAAAGGCTGTGCCGGGTAGCGTAGACGTAAGCAACCTAAGTATTCCGGAAGCGGAAGAGATTATTGAAGAGGCGCTCAACGAGCTGGCGTTTTCGGCCGATCCGGGGCTGGCGCGGGCGTTGCGCTTTCTGGCGCCGCCGGGATACCAGGCGATCGTCGAATTGTGCAGTGAAAGCGGCCGCAGCAAGCGCCGCAACGCGTCGGCGGAGAGTTGGTCGCCGGAAGAGGATGAGCTGCGGATCTACTTCGAACGAGTGGGCGGAGATGCGGCTCCCCGGGCGTCGCGAACCCTACAGCGAAGTTCAGCCGAGCACGGCCTCGATGAAGACGAAGACAACCAGCAAACCGTCATTCCCTCGGATCTGGATGCGCGCGTGAAGGAGTTATGCGCGGCGCTGGCCGAAGCCGAGCGGGGCGGGCATGCTTTCATTGCGCTCAAGTGGTTCCGAGACTCCTTCCTGCCCCGCAAGGCATTCCGCTGGAACCAGCACCCGGAGTCGCGCCAGGCGGTTCTGGCCGAGGCGATCCAACGGGGCGTGGTGTTGACCAGCAAGATCGCCAACCCCAAGACGCCGGCTTATCCGACCACCACCATCCGTCTCAATCGCGCCGAAGCCGGCATTCCCGAAGAAGCGCAGCGTTTTCATCCCGTGGCCATCCACGGCGACACTATCGCTCAAGCGATCGATGAAGAGCGAGGAACTTTGTGAGTTGCTATTTTCTGGAATCGACGGCTTTCGCCAAGCTCTTTGTGCAGGAACCGGGCACCGATGCGCTGATCCGCCTGATGGAGGCCGTGGAGGACAATCGCAAGCTTATCTCCGCCTCCACGCCGTTGGAGGTCTACGGAGCCATCCGCCGCCGCGAGCGCGCCGGCACCATCTCCGCCGAAGATGCCACCGCGGCGCTGGATATTCTGCGCATGGAAGCCGCGCGCATGGTGCAGCAGCCGCTCAATCCGGCGGTGCTGGAGGCGGCGCGGCAGCTCCTGGACCGCACCAGCCTGCGCTGGCCCGACACGCTGCAACTGGGCGCGGCGGCGGTGGCGCGCGACATGTTCCAGGGCACCGAGGTCATCTTCATCTCCTCCTCGCCGCAGATGCTGGAAGCGGCCAAATCCGAGGGGTTCCGCGCGCTGGAGCCGGGCAAGGACACGTTGTAACTTCGCCCTCGAGGCAGGCGCACGCGCTTGGGGTTGCTTTCTCATTCCGCGCGCAGCGCGTCCACGGGATTGACCTCCGCGGCTCGGCGCGAAGGCACGTAGCAGGCGAGCCAGGCGATGGCGACGATGCCCGTCGTGGCCACGATGTAAGTCGAGGGATCCATCGGGCTCACGTCGAAGAGCAACGATCGCATCAATCTCATGGTGGCGAAGGCCACGCCGATCCCGAAGCCAATCCCGATGGCTGTAAGAACCAGTCCCTGGCGAACGAAGAGTCCGGTGAGCGCGTTGCGCTGCGC